>NZ_NFIY01000033.1:0-10230 GCF_002163455.1 Megasphaera sp. An286
CTTTGCGTGAGATTGTGGTGATTTCATTATACCAAAGAAGTTCCTTCTCTTTTTATATGTTCTTCACTTTTGTGCAGTAAAGTTTTCCCACAATTATTTTACACTAACCATTATTTTATCGTTTAGAACTGAAAGAAAGGCTGATGCCATGAAAAATTTAATTTATCAAAGCTTGCAAGGATTCGTCTTAACAGCTCATTTCCATACAAAAAACGGAGCC
Organism: Megasphaera sp. An286; assembly: GCF_002163455.1. Taxonomy (NCBI): domain Bacteria; kingdom Bacillati; phylum Bacillota; class Negativicutes; order Veillonellales; family Veillonellaceae; genus Megasphaera; species Megasphaera sp. An286. The sequence goes on from NZ_NFIY01000033.1 coordinate 221, forward strand.
TCCGTATCCTTCCTCTGCACGGCAGCTCCGTTCATATCACATATATAAGCAATCTCATAGTATGTTACACATACCCCAGCTCGCACAGGCTCGTAAAGGTCCCGTCACCGATGATGATGTGATCCAGGACGGGAATTTCCATGATGTGGCCGGCCTGGGCGATTTGCCTGGTCACGGCGATGTCGTCGCTGCTGGGAGACGGGTCGCCGCTGGGATGGTTATGTACCAGTACGACGGCGGCAGCGTTGTACTGAATAGCAAAGCGAAAGACCTCGCGGGACTTTGCCAGGCTGGAATTAATCGTGCCGATGGTCAGCGTCCGCACGGCGATGAGCTGATTTTTCGTCGATAAGTATACGGCGCGGAGCTGCTCCTGCGGCAGGAAGCGCATATCTTCCATGACGTATTCGGCAATGGCCTGAGGCGTGCTGAAATCGGGAGCGTTCTGCTTGACCCGCTGGCGGGCAATGCGCCGTCCCAGCTCGACGGCCGCGCAGATCGTCACGGCCTTGTCGGCTCCTACGCCGCGGATGGCGCACAAGTCGGCTACGCTGGCCTCGCTGAGGTAATAGAGGTTTTCTCCCGGCAGAGAACGCAGCAGGGACCGCGACACGTCCAAGACGGAATGGCCCTTCACGCCCGTGCGCAGCAAAATAGCCAGTAAATCCTGATCCGTCACGGCTTGCGCGCCTTGCTGGAGAAATTTTTCCCGCGGCTTTTCGCAGCAGGCCATAGGCTGGACCGGGCTCATCAGGCATTTACCTTGGCCTTGTGGAGCATCCGGCAGACCTGGGACAAAGGCAGGCCGACGACGTTCGTATAGGAGCCGTTGATCTTGTCTACAAAAGCTGCGGCCCGTCCCTGAATGCCGTAGGCTCCGGCCTTATCCAAGGGATCGCCGCTGGATACGTAGGTTTCAATTTCCTCATCGGTCAGCCGGCGGAACCACACCTTCGTTTCGACGACCTTCGTATATACGTCCTTATCGCGCACCAGAGCCACGCCGGTCAGTACGGAGTGCTTCCCGTTAGAGAGGCGGTGGAGCATGGCCGACGCTTCCTTGGCATTGCGGGGCTTCCCTAAGATTTCGCCGTCTGCGACGACGATCGTATCGGCTCCCAACACCCACTGGCCGGGATATTTTTCAGCGACGTCGCAGGCTTTGCCAACGGCCTGAGCCTGTACGTATTTTTCCGGGTCCTTCTTTTTCGGCGAATCTTCCTGATACGTACTGGGATTCACCATATAGGTAATACCGGCCTGAGTGAGTAATTCGCGCCGCCGCGGCGACCCTGAAGCTAAAATCAACACGGGAATGACCTCCTCTAACTGACGTGACGATAGATAAACAACGCTACGAAGACCCCAAGGATGCTCAGCAAGTTGGGAGCAAAGCGAATGCCAAAATTAATCTGCATGATATATAAGTTCAAATCGACGTTCTGAATATTAAAGATTTCATAATGCTGCGACAGCATGGGCATGAGGTCGCCCAGCTGGATTCCCGATAAAACTTCTCCAAGAATGCCGCCCAACAGGCCGCCTGCCAACAGAAACAATATGAGAAGCAGCACGCCATGAGACCCAAAGGATTTCATAACTTATAGTTCCCCCTCTACCGGTAATGGTGTGATTCCATTATACAGTGTTCCCTGCGGCACTGCAACTGAAATACAAAAACGAACCGGTATTCTCATCGAAATTTAAGACCGATGGAAAGACCGGTTCGTTTTCTCATGCTATTTTAATCTTCTTTTAAGATTTCTCTCATCTTACTGCTTTTTCTGCATCTTGGCCCACGTATCGCGCAGCCCGACGATGCGGTTTACGACGAGGCGTTCCGGCGTCGAGTCCTTGTCGATGACGAAGTAGCCCTGACGGAGGAACTGGAATTTGTCGCCGGCATGGTAGGAAGCCAGAGCGGCTTCGCCCTTGCTGGCAAAGGTTTCCAGGCTGTTGGGGTTGATCTGGGACAGAAAATCCTTCTTGTCGCCTTCGGCGTCGTCCGATTCATCGGTCTTAAACAGGTAGTCGTAGACCCGCGTTTCGACGTCGACAGCGTCTTCGGCGTTGACCCAGTGGAGGGTGCCCTTCACCTTGCGGCCTGCATTGGCGCCGCTGCCGCTCTTGCTTTCCGGGTCGTACGTGCAGTGTAGCTCGACGATGTTGCCGGCTTCGTCCTTGACGACGTCTTCACACTTGATGATGTAGCTGTATTTCAGGCGGACTTCCTTGCCCGGAGCCAGGCGGAAGAACTTCTTGACCGGTTCTTCCATGAAGTCGTTCTTTTCGATGTAGATGGTCTTGCTGAAGGTAATCTGACGGGTGCCCATGGCTTCGTTTTCCTGATTGTTTTCCGCCGTTATCGTTTCCGTCTGGCCGTCGGGATAGTTGGTAATGACGACCTTCAGGGGATCGATGACCGTCATGAGACGCGGCGCTTTGAGCTTTAAGTCTTCACGGATGCAGTACTCGAGAAGGGATATGTCAACCATGCTGTCAGCTTTGGCTACGCCGATGCGTTCGCAGAAGTCGCGGATGGCTTCGGGCGTGTAGCCGCGGCGGCGAATACCGGAAATGGTCGGCATACGCGGGTCATCCCAGCCGCTGACGATGCCTTTTTCTACGAGGGTGCGCAGCTTGCGCTTGCTTGTAATCATATTGGTGACGTTCAGACGGGCGAATTCAATCTGGCGCGGCTTCTGGCCTTCCGGGTCGTCCCATTCTTCGAGGACCCAGTTGTACAGGGGGCGGTGGTCTTCAAATTCAAGGGTACAGATCGAGTGGGTAATCCGTTCAATGGCGTCCGATACGGGATGGGCGAAGTCGTACATCGGGTAAATGCACCATTTGTCACCTGTGCGGTGATGATGGGCATGGACGATGCGGTACAGGACAGGATCGCGCATATTGAGGTTCGGGCTGGCCATGTCGATCTTAGCACGCAGTACTTTTTCGCCGTCGCCGTACTTGCCTTCCTTCATTTCGGCAAAGAGCTTCAGGTTTTCTTCGACGCTGCGGCTGCGGTACGGGCTTTCCTTGCCCGGCGTGCTGAAGGTGCCGCGGTATTCGCGGATTTCATCGCCTGACAAATCGTCGACGTAGGCCTTGCCCAATTTGATCAATTTGACAGCGTAGTTGTACAGGGTATCGAAATAATCAGAAGCGTAGAACATGCGGTCGTCCCAGGTAAAGCCCAGCCACTGGACGTCCTCCTTGATGGAATTGACGTATTCCACGTCTTCCTTGGACGGGTTCGTATCGTCGAAGCGCAGGTTCGTAATACCGCCGTACTTTTTGGCGATGCCGAAGTTCAAGCAAATCGATTTCGCGTGACCGATGTGGAGATAGCCGTTCGGTTCCGGCGGAAAACGGGTATGGATGCGCTTTCCATATGTATTTTTTTCGTTATCTTCATCGATAATATTTTCAATAAAATTCTTTGTGATTTCGTTATCCATGAACGAGTCTCCCCTTTATGCCTTATGTATGATGTTTTATTTTATCACAAATTACAGAGCCTTTCTACTTATAAATTCAGCAAACCAGCCGGTTTCCGGCATTTTCAAGATATTTTTCTACAGAATCGCAGCCAAAATTCACCTATATCACATATTGTCGGAATCGTTCTGCCTATATTGGCAGCAGGCCTGTTCCAGCAGCGGGAAACAACAGCATCGCTGCATAACTTTTTTGTCAATCGATTTCAGCGTATCGCCCCCGACAAAGAACAGGTTTCGTAACGCCCTTGCAACTTTTATAATGTTCGCTTCGTCTTCTTTGATGTATTCATATTGATGCTGCAGCAGCCGCCGATACTGTTTATCTTGAATTGCGTCGAAATCAATGAGCAGTAATTCCGCGACAGGTACTGGAATCATATTGTTAAAATTAATAGCGCCGTATACGCCTTTATTAATTTTTCTAAAATCTTTTCCGTTTTTCATTTTCAAATGCTTGGGCTTAGGCGACGATAAAGGCGCGTAATACGTCACGCCCCCTACTTCTACGACAATTCCCACATACGGTCGCTTTTGATTTTTATTATCCGGCACTTTTTCATCAAACTGCTTTAGATATTGTATATACGTATCGCTGACATGATACAGACGCATAGCTTCTCCTTTTTATACAAAAATAGAGGACGTTTTCACGCCCTCCATCGTTTTTTAGGTCCTCACTTTATGGTAGAGGCTCACCGCTTTTTTAGGTCCTCACTTTATGGTAGAGGCTCACCGCTTTTTTAGGTCCTCACTTTATGGTAGAGGCTCACCGCTTTCTTTCATTTATATTTTACAAAACATTTCTTCCGCAGTCAATACGCATTCTCGTCTCAGCGCTATATTGCCTATAACATATGTGATATAATAAAATATACATATATCTTTAAGAATTAAAGGAGACGATTGGACATGCTGATAAAAAAATTAGTAACCTACGAGGATATGGGCCTGGTGCAGTGGGGCGTCCTCGACGAGACGGAAACGGGCGTATACGGCGCTATTGCTCTGGAAGAGGCCTTCTTTACGCCGCTGCCGGAAACGCTTCTCGAATTCATCCGTCAGGGAAATGAAGGCCTGCTGGCCTTAGCCGACGCGCTGGAACAGAATGAAAAGACCCATGCCGTCGCGGCCCAGCCTCTGGATACGGTTCGCATCATGGCGCCTATTCCCCGCGTAGAACGCAATATCTTCTGCATTGGAAAAAATTATGCCGACCACATTGCCGAATTCGACAAGACGGCTATGCCGGAGCTGCCGAAATACCCTTTAATTTTTACTAAAGCCACGACATCGGTCATCGGCCCTGACGACCTCATCGATCCCCATAAAAACGTCACCAACGCCCTCGATTATGAAGGCGAGCTGGCCGTCATCATCGGCAAGGAAGGCTCTGATATCCCCGTGGGCGAAGCCATGGATTACGTATACGGCTTCACGATTTTAAACGACGTAACGGCTCGCGATCTGCAGGCCAACCATGTCCAGTGGTTTCACGGCAAGAGCTTGGATACGTTCTGCCCTATGGGGCCCTTCCTGCTCCTGCGGGACGCTGCGCCCGATACCTTTACGGTCGTCACCAAGGTCAATGGCGAAGTGCGACAGGACGCGACGACAGGCGAATTTATCTTCACCATTCCCCAGCTCATCCAGACCCTCTCGCAGGGAACGACCCTCCTGCCCGGCGACATCATCGCTACGGGCACGCCGTCCGGCGTAGGCGTAGGCTTCAATCCGCCTAAATTCATCCATTCCGGCGACGTCGTAGAAATCTCCATTTCCGATATTGGAACGCTGACTAACAAAGTAAAATAAAGGGCTATGCAAAAACAGTTTCTCTCTGCCAGATATCTTAGTAGGCTGAGAAGCTGTTTTTCATACAAAACGCCCCGCTCCTAGAGGGAACGGGGCGTTTACGTTATTCATATATCGTTGTCGGGGCTATTACCCGTGCAGTTCCCGATCCAGGGCTTCTAAGCGGGCAATGCGGTTTTCCGTAGACGGATGGGTGCTGAATAAATTCATCAAATTGCCTTTGAGACCCGAGAAGGGATTGATGATGCACATGTGGGCCGTCGACTGAGTCGCACCGGGCATGACCCGGTAATGGGCGTAGTTATCGATCTTAGCCAGCGCTCTGGCCAGAGCCAGCGGGTCGTCGATCATGCGGCCCCCTTCTTCGTCGGCCATGTATTCGCGCGTACGGGAAATGGCGAACTGAATCAGCGCCGCCGCAATGGGCGCAATGATAATCGTGCCGATCAGGGCGATGGGATTAGTGCTTTCGCCGTCTTCATCACGGCCGCCGCCGAAGATAGCCGCCCACTGGGCGATGTTGGCGATCATGGAAATGACGCTGGCGAAGCAGGCGACAATCGTGCTAATCAGGATATCGCGGTGCATGATGTGGGACATTTCATGGGCCAGGACGCCGCGGATTTCGTCTTCGTCCAGCATCTCCATGATGCCCTCCGTAGCCGCGACGGCTGCATGGGAAGGGTTGCGGCCCGTAGCAAAGGCGTTGGGCACGTCCGTAGGAATGACATATACCTTCGGCATGGGAAGTTCCGCCCGCCGGGCTAGGTCTTCGACGATATGGTACAGGTAATGGCCTTGGCCGACTTCCTGGGCTTTATACATTTTTAAGACAATCGAATCGCTGAACCAATAGGAAAAGAAATTCATCCCTAAGGCGATGACCAGCATGATCATGACGCCGCCGCGGCCGCCGAAGGCTCCGCCGATGAGCATCATAATACAAGCCAGCAAAGTCATCAAAAACACTGTTTTTACACTATTCATGGTGACGTCTCCTCACTCTTCAAGGAATATAAAAGTCAAAAAGTAAAATGGTGTACTATTATTATATATGAGAATCTTTTTTATGTCAATAGAACATGGACTTTTGTCTTGTCATTCCTTTAAAACATGATTATTGTACCGGCGGATGACGACGGCGTACATGCCGTCCTTATCCTTTTCCGCCTTAGCGAAGACGACGATAGTCACGTCGCCGCGGACCCACGTCGTCATGCGGCCATTCTGCCTAACGGGAAAGTCGTCCATGGCGGCGTAAATGCTGGCGCGAAGACGCCGGTAGATGTCTCGGGCCGTCTTTTTGTCGGCCGTGCGGAAATAATTGTCGAAGGCTAATACCTTACTGTCAGCCGCCGTATCGTCCGTCAGGATGACCAGGCCTTCCTGCACGGTCACGCCGTCGCGGGTCACAGACCGCTCCGCCCGTTCCAGCTTGGACGTCGTATTTCCGTAAAAGGTCCAGCCGGGCAACGCGGAAAAGTTAGCGTCGAAATCTGCCCGGGACATACCCAGGTACACCGTGTCATAGGCCGTCGTCGGGCTGAGGGAAATCTCGTCGACAGACTGATCGTAGTCGAAGGCCGACGCCGTCATCGGGCCTAGCACCAGGCAGCAGGCAAAGGCGAGGGCGCAAAAAATCCGTTTCATAGTTTAAACCTGCCTTTCTCTTATAAAAAAGGAAGCAATGCCAGACTAAATACGCTGAATACGAGCCGCTGCAGGGGAATCAAAATATACGAGAAGACCGGCGTCATCATCAAGGCAATGAGGATGATAAAGCTGTACCGTTCCAGGCTCGCCAGGCGATAGTTCCATTCCGACGGCAGGAAGCACATGAGGATGCGCGAGCCGTCCAGCGGCGGCAGGGGCAGCAAGTTGAAGATGGCAAAGTTGATATTATATATGACGATCATGCTCAGGACAAGCTGCAGGGCCGTACCGGTAAATAAATCCAGTCGGCTGAAGACAACCTGGGCGACGAGGGCGACGAACGCCACGATCAGATTGGCCGCCGGACCGGCAAAGGCTACGCACAGCTCCCCCTTCCGCCAGCTGCGGAAATTATTGGGGTTGATCATGACCGGCTTGGCCCAGCCGAAGCGGGCTACGAGGAGCATGAGCGCCCCGATGGGGTCGATATGGGCCATAGGGTTCAGCGTCAGCCGTCCCATCAGGCGCGGCGTGTCGTCGCCCATATAATCGGCCACGAGCGCATGGGCGTATTCGTGCATGACCATGGCGATGAGCAGGCCGGGAATACCAGCGACGATATGCAATATGTTGAAATCAAACATGTATATTCCTCCATTATACGTTGTTGTAAAATATACTATTTATGTATTTTATAGTAATATACGATGCGCAAAAAGTCAACGACAACGAGCCGCTGAAGCAGCTCCAGCGGCTCGTTGTCCTCTATCGTTTACCTAAATTTTACATTCCGGCGGCCTGAATGCGGCTCTATCGCCTCTCAGCAGATTTCCCATACAAAGGTTGCCGAATCGCCGGCGTGAATATCTTCCGGTTCCATATCGATGGATTTCACGCTCTTCACGCTGCTCAGACATTCGCTTTCGTAGGAAAAACGGGTCGACGAATAGATAGACAGCTCGTCCCAGCTGTAATGTATCGACAGCAGAGCGCCCAGGGACGCCCCCGACGCTTCACACAGGATTTCAGCCCTGCGCCGCGCGTTTTCCGCAGCCGAGCGAAGGATGTCGTCTTTTAATTTCTCCGAGTCCTTTACGGAAAAGCGGATTTCTATTTCCGGAGCGGATATGCAGGCCGCCATAGCTGAAAGAGCCTGCGACAGGCGGCGCGATTCGAAATCAAACTGCAGCCTTACGTCGTGATGCACTACAAACCCTTCAAATATGCGCTTATAATTGCCATCTCTGTCCTTTATCGTGTCATATGCCGTATCGACCCTGAACTTCGTCGTCTTAAGGTCGTCGGCTCCAAATCCGGCATGTTTCAGCGCCCGGCTGAGGCCGTCGATCTTTTCCGCCGCCCTATCCATCGCCGTATCATATTCCATGTCGCTCGTCTTCATAGACATATTGATAGTAACGAAGTCGGCTTTCGCCGTCGCTTTTCCTACGCCCCGCACGGTAATAGTTCTCGTCATGTTACATTCCTCCTATGCTAAATACAGTATTCCATATCACTTCATTTAGAAAAAAATTGACAACAAGCCGCTGCCGGTTATAATGAAAGTCATCACTACAAGTAACAACATAACTAAAAGGGACGTGACGACATGACAAAAAAAGCTTTGTGGACTAAACCGTTCTTGCTGACGGGCGGCGTCAATTTTTTCCAGCTGTTTACCCAATATATCCTGATTACGACGCTGCCCCTCTGTATCATCGACGAATTTCATGGCAGCGAGCTCGAAGCCGGCCTGGCCATGACGTTTTTTCAGATCGGCACCAGCGTCTTCCGGCCTGTCGCCGGATATTTGGTAGACGAAAAGCAGAAGAGACGCCTCCTCTTAGGCTCCCTGGTTTTATTTTTCCTGGTCATGGCCGCCTTCAACGCCGCCGACTGCGTCGAAGCGCTGTACGGCCTGCGCCTCGTCCACGGCATCGTCTTCGCTTTGGCTACGACGACGGCTGCTTCTATCGCCGTGTTAGTCATTCCGCCGTCGCGGCGCGGCGAAGGCATTGGATATTTTTCCGTCACGACCAATATGGCGATGGTCGTCGGGCCGCTGGCCGGGCTGCTGTTATACCAGACGCTCCGCATATCTGGCTTGTTTCTGGCCCTCGCAGTCCTGGCCGCTCTGATTCTCGCCGCGGCCTCGGCCATTTCCCTGCCGCCAAAGGCGGTGCAGCCATCGCCATCTGCCTCTAAAACGCCTTTTTTTGAACATTTCATCGAAAAGCGCTCTCTTTTAGCGTCATTCTTAGGCGGACTGGTATTCTTCGCCTACGGCGGCATCCTGACCTTTATTCCCCTGTACGCCGCGTCCCTGCACATGGCCGAAAGCACAGGATTATTTTTTGCCGTCTTTGCCGTCGTCATCGTCGCCAGCCGCCCCGTCGTAGGAAACGTACTGGACCGCGTCGGCCCCAGCCACGTCGTATATCCCGGCTTCGCCTTATTTATCATCGGCTTTATTCTCTTCGGTTTTGTCAGTACGAAGCTGTGGTTTCTCCTGTCGGCAGCTATCCTCGGTCTCGGCTTCGGCGCTCTCAGTCCCGTATTTCAGACACTGGCCGTTCAAAGCGTTCCTGCCAGCCGGGCCGGCGCCGCTACGGCCACGTACTTTTGGTTCCTGGATATCTTCGTCGGCCTGGCCGCCATGACCTTAGGCCTCGTCGCCCAATGGTTCGGCTACAGCCTGCTCTACGGCGTCCTCTGCCCAGCCGTCGTACTGGTCACGGCAGCCCTGTATTACGTCGAGTATACCCGCCGCTGCTTTCACTCCTAAAAGAATATCGCCTTTATGTATAGGATATTATCACAAGACGACAGATCTTGTCGCTGCCAAAAAAGTCCCAGAATTGAACTGACCCCCAAAAGTTAGACCAAAAATCTAACGATGGGAGGTCAGTTTTTTTATGGCAAAATACAGTTACGAATTTAAGAAGCAACTGGTATCAGAATACTTGGACAATCAGGGAAGCTACGCTTCCATTTCACAAAAACATGGCATGTCGAGCAGTTGCCAGTTAAAAACGTGGGTTG
>NZ_NFIY01000034.1:0-9418 GCF_002163455.1 Megasphaera sp. An286
GCAAGCTGTTTTTGCAGAACTAAATCGCCGTCCCCGAAAATGTTTAGGATACAAAACGCCATACGAAGTACATTACTCTAAAAAGTTGCACTTAGCTTGACAATTCGCCACTATATATCATGATTTTACTACGTCTTTAGGGGTGTACGCAATATTTTTTCGAAACATTTTACTCATACCCATGAGGTTATCCTATTCTATCTGCACGCTTTCCCTTTTCTCGCATCCTATGGTACCATAGATATACTATATGGAGAACGCAAAGGGGGAATCTGCATTGATAAATACGGTATCTGCCGTTTCACTCGGCCTTGTCATCCTGGCCGGCGGCCGCAGCTCCCGCATGGGGCGCGACAAGGCTGCCCTGCCGTGGCGCGGCGCGACGTTGCTGACCGATTTGCTGCTGCGCAGCCAAGCTGTCGCCTTTGATGAAATCGTCGTCTCGGCCAACAGGCCTCCCGACCTTTCAGCCCTTCCGCCGGAGTTGACCGCCCGCATCCGCGTCGTCGCCGACGACTGCCAAGATTGCGGCCCCCTCGGCGGCATGGAAGCGTCCTTCCGCGCCTGTTCCTGCTCGTACTGCCTCGTCTTGTCCGTCGACCTGCCCTTTTACGATTTCTCTCCCGTGAAGCAGATCCTGCCGAAACTAGCCCAAATGCCGCCTGTCGATTTGTTTTTGCCTATGTCCGAAAGCCGGCCTCAGCCCCTGGCCGCCGTGTACAGGCGAGGACCGGCTCTCGAAGCCGTGCAGGCAGCACTGAACGCTGGAAAACGCCGCGTCTTATCCATTGCCGACGCGCTGACCGTCCGCATCCTCGACGACGCAGGCGCACCGATTCTATATGAAAACGTTAACACGCCGTCGGCTTACAAGGCCGCCCTGGCCATCGACGCTAACCGCCGCCGCGCCGTCCCCATCGTTTCCCTCTCTGCCGCCCGCTCGGGAGACGGCAAGACGAGCCTCGCCGCACAAGTCATCGCCGAGCTGACGCGCCGCGGCTATGCCGTCGCCTACGTCAAAAGCACTCATCATCGCCGATGCCGTGAAAAAAAGGGCTCCGACACGGACAGAGCCCTGCAAGCCGGCGCAGTCCAAGCCCTGCTCTGCGGCCCCGACGACGTCGCCGCCGGCGAAGGCAAGGAAGACGCTCTCCTGCGGCTGACCCAGCAGACGGCCGCCGACATAGCCATCGTCGAAAGCCGCAGCCATGGCCTGTTCCCCGTCCTGTATCTGACGAACGACGCACCACCTATACGGCAACACGACGTAACGGCCATTATCGGCAACATATCCAATGCAGATGCCGCCTGCCGCTGGTTTTCCCCTGATCAGCTCGACGCGCTCTGCTCATATATACTGTACGTGACGACATCGTAGGACTAACGACTGCACCATGACCTGTTACGAAACGGCTGAAGTCATCTGCAAAGCTATGCAGAAAGGGAAAGTAGACCAGAAACAAACAGGTATCGACTAATCAAAATACATAATTTTGTATGTTAACTTATGCATACATAGCATACGAACGAGGCTGTCGCACATTAACAGTACAGCAGCCTCGTCGTCTTATAGCCCATTGCATCACCACAACAAAGAAACGCTGCCGTCGAAGAAAAAATATACTCTTCATGCGGCAGCTTCTTGTCATTAGAAGAAATATACTATTGATAGGCTGAGCAGAATTGTGGCGGCTCTGGTTGCAGAAAGGAAATAAACGATTACAAAGAAGCCGGCATATAATATGTCCTTCCTTCTTTTACGATCAGCGTTATATTTTCCTTATATAACTCGCGCCTGTCATAATTGGATATAATTTCTGCCTTCGTTGGAATAGCTTGGGTGATGATTGCCTGAGATATAGCTTTCGGAATAGGCTCTGCTTTATCTTTCAATAGCATTATAGGTGTTATTGTGATGGGATATGAGGGCCACGACCGCAAATAGGGACAAATGGTATACATAAGTTTTTTAGCTATGCCGGGAGCTTTCAGTCTGCCTAGTTCTTTTTTTGAATTATCAATACATATGATATTAAATTTTTTTACGCATTTTTTATGCCATTTAGGAATCTGTTCTTGTTGCGTATTAAATTTAGAGGCTAATAAATCTAATCCATTGTAGCAATATTCTTTTGAAACCGTGCCAAAAAGGAAAGTATATTTCAAGTTAGCGATTTCACATAATATTCTTAATAAATATTGCTGATATAGTAATTCGCGTTCTATTTCTTGAACTTTTTTTTCGTATTCCTCATATTCCAAATCATTATCTTTTAGTATAGTATCAACTGAGCAGAAGGATTGCATAAGTAATTCACTACATTTTTTTCCATCCTGATCTAAGGATAGTAACTCTAATTTGCGTAATTCGTCATTTTTTAATATTTCAGTTTGATTGTGAATTTTCCCATGAATAGACTGCATAATGGAAAGCATTTTGCCTTTACGCTCGTTTTCTTGAAATGCGATTAATTTTTCTAGCTTTTTATTCATATCTTTTAAACTTTTATCAATTTGAGCCATATAATATTGCCCTACAATCATAGAGGCTACTTCCATAATGGCTGCAACGTTAGTTAATTTGCATGAAACTTTTTCTAACTTAGCTTGCTCAATAATTTTGCCGTCTGGGCCTACAACATAGGCTCTAGCTTTGGTGACATCGCCGCTAACTTTAGATAATTTATCATAGGGAATATTGATTCGGCATACATCAGATGTATTGGCTCCTACTGCTACAACTATTTGCATAAGACCTGGCACATTAATTTTGTTCAGAAGTGATGAGTCGAAAATTTCCGACAATTGCGACTGCTGTATTGTTGCGGCCTCTTTTTCAGGCAAAAGTTTTATTTCAATAGATTCTATATACTCTGTTTTACACATTGTAGATTTCCTTTCAAAAATTTATTTTATCTATCATGCGACATGATATTTTTAGCAAGATAGTAGAGAGATTGTTGTATTTGAATATCTTATGACCTTTATCTATCCCATGGTCATTTCTACGCAGTATAGATTTTCCGTATTTTAAGTATACCATGATTTCTTTTCCTTGCATAATCACCTGTTCAAATCAATTCACATTGTACGTGACGACATCGTAGGAAACATATTGCATATTCGCCCGGAGAATACTAAAATAGATGTATTACACTGTGTGTATTCAGAAAGGAACTGCCTATGTCAGCCTATAAAACGATTACTACGGTCTGCCCGTACTGCGGCGCAGGCTGCGTCATCGACTGCACTGTCGATACGGAACAGAACTGCGTCGTCGAAGCCAAAGGCTCTCCCGACGGCGTCAACAACGAAGGCCGCCTGTGCCTGAAAGGCCTCTACGGCTGGGATTATCTCAACGACCCACAGATTTTGACCCGCCGCCTGCGCCAGCCCATGATCCGCAAATTCGGCAAAAGCTCTCCCCTCGTCGAAGTATCGTGGGACGAAGCTATCCAATTTGCCGCCGAACGGCTCAAGGCCATCATCAAGGCCTACGGCCCCGATACAGTCATGGGCGCCGGCTCGGCCCGCGGCCCGGGAAACGAAGCGGCCTATATCATGCAGAAATTCATGCGCGCCGTCGTCGGCACGAACAACGTCGACCACTGCGCCCGCGTTTGACACGCTCCATCTGTTGCCGGGCTCGGTGAGTCCGTAGGAGAAGGGGCGATGTCTATCAACATCCCCGAAATCGAAGATGCAGAAGTCATCTTCAACATCGGCTACAACGGGCCGGCGTCCCATCCCATCGTCGCCCGCCGCATTGTACGGGCCAAGAAGAAAGGCTGCAAGATTATCTGCGTAGACCCCCGCAAGACTGAAACGGCCCGCATCGCCGATATTTACCTGCCCATCAAGGGCGGCACCAACATGCTGTTTCTCAACGCCATGGCCCACGTCATCGTCACGTCGGACCTGGTAGACCACGATTTCATCAAGGCCCACACGACGGGCTTCGAGGAATATGCGGCGGAAATTTCACAGAAAAAATACGCCCCTGAAGCGGTTTCCCTCGCCACAGGCCTGGCTGCCGGCGACATCCGCGCCGCTGCCCGCCTATTTGCTTCGTCGAAGCATACTATCACCCTGTGGGGCATGGGCGTAACGCAGTTTTCCCAAGGCGTAGAATGCGTCATCGCCTGCTCGAACTTAAACCTCATGACGGGAAATTACGGCCGCCATGCCTCCGGCGTCGGCCCCGTCCGCGGCCAGAACAACGTCCAAGGCACGTGCGACATGGGCCTGCTGCCCAACAATTATCCCGGCTATCAGCCTGTCGCCGATCCGCAGGTGCGGCAGAAATTTGAAAAGGCCTGGGGCCGTCCCCTGCCGTCTAAGCCCGGCATGATGCTGACCCAGGTCCCCCACGCCGTGTTGGAAGAAACGGATCCGGCCAAGAAAATCCACGCCTACTACATCATCGGCGAAGACCCGGCCCAATCGGACCCGAATTTGGCCGAAGTCCGGGAAACCTTGTCCAACATCGAGTTCGTCATCGTGCAGGATATTTTCTTCAACAAGACCTGCGAATACGCCGACGTCATCTTCCCTGCCACGGCCTGGGGCGAACACGACGCGGTGTACACGTCGTGCGACCGCCGCTTCCAGCGCGTCCGCAAGCTCGTCGAGCCCCAAGAGGGCTGCCTGACCGACTGGGACATCACGTGCCGCCTGGCAACGGCCATGGGCTATCCCATGCACTACGCCGACACGGAGCAGATATGGGATGAAATGCGCCGCTTATGTCCCAAATTTACCGGCGCGACCTATGAAAAAATCGCCGCCAACCACGGTGTCCAATGGCCCTGTACGTCGGAAGACCCGTCCGACACGGGCACGCCGATCCTCCATGAAGGCGGCCATTTCGCCACGGCCGACCATAAGGGCCATTTCTACTACTATCCCTATACGCCGGTCCGCGAACGGGAAAACGCCGAATATCCCTTTTCGCTGGCTACGGTCCGCGAGGTAGGACATTATTCGGTCCGCACCATGACCGGCAACTGCCGCGTCCTGGCCGGCCTGGCCGACGAGCCGGGCTACATCGCCATGAACACCGAGGACTGCCGGAACCTGGACATTACGGAAGGGGAACTGGTCAACGTCGTCTCGCCGCGTGGCCATACGATTACCCGCTGCCTGCCGACGGACCGCGTATCTCCCGGCTCGACGTACATGACCTACCAATGGTGGATCGGAGCCTGCAACGAGCTGACCACGTCGGTCCTCGACCCGAAAAGCCGCACGCCTGAATTCAAGTACTGCGCCTGCCGCATCGAAAAAATCCAAAACCAGAAAGGCGCCGAACTGTTCATCAAGCGGCGGTACGAAGAAATCCGCGCCCGCATGGGCGTATCCGTAAAAGGAGAAAACCATGTATAAACACGTCAAAGTCGACCCGGAGCTGTGCATTGGCTGCAATACCTGCATGGCCGCCTGTATCGTCAGCCATACGGGCAAGCGCATCTTTGCCATGGAGCCGGACAGCTACGATTTTACGCCGCGCATCCGCATCATGCGCACCAGCGACGTCACCAAACCCATACACTGCATGCAGTGCGGCAATCCGCAATGCATGGCGGCCTGCCCTTTCAACTGCATCTTTTTCGGCGAGCGTACCGTCGTCATCGACGAAGACGCCTGCCGGGGCTGCGGCAAATGCGCCCGTGCCTGCCCGTTCGGGGCCATTACGATGACCCGAATCGTCCACGGCAACACCCAGGGCCGATCCTTCCGCCTGGTAGCCTTAAAATGCGACCTCTGCGCCAATACGATTCAGGGGACGCCGGCCTGTATCGACGCCTGCCCGACGGAAGCTCTCTCCCTGTTTGAGCCGCCGCCTCCCCGCAAAAAGAAAAAGAATACCTGATATGTACGCGACAGGAGATTATCGTCATGAACGCTCTCACGCTGGCCGAAGCCGCCGCCCTCTGGCGCGGCGTATTGGCTCATACGGCGCATACAATAGAATACGTCCCGCCCGATAAGGCCTGGGGCCGCATTGCCGCCGCCGATATCTGTGCGGCTCATCCCTATCCGCCCTATCGGAAATCGCCCTTCGACGGGTACGCCCTCTGTCTGAACGGAAAAGAGCGGTCCTACGAGGTCGTCGCCACCATCGGCGCCGGCGAGCGCTATGACGAGCCCGTCCTGCCCGGACAAGCCGTACGCCTCATGACGGGCTGCGCCGTGCCGCACGGCTGTCAGGCCGTCGTCATGCAGGAGGCCGTCCTCCGTCGGGGAAATACGATCGAATTGACGACCATTCCCCAGCCCGGCGACAATATCATTCCCATCGGCGAGGAATGCCAATCCGGCGGAGTACTCCTACCCCAGGGAACATACCTGACAGGCGGAGCCGTATCGGTCGCCGTCGCCATGGGAAATACGGCGATTCCCGTGTATAAAGACGTCCGGGTGCTCCTCGTCACGTCGGGGAGGGAACTCGTCATGGCCGGCCAAGAGCGTCAGTATGGACAGATATACAACTCCAACGCTTATCTGTTTCAGCAGCTGCTGCGCGACGAAGGAATTCGCAGCGTCGCCTTCTGCCACGTCAGCGACGCGCCGGAAAGGCTGGCGTCAGAAATAGAGCGGGTACGGGAGCTGGCTGCCGACGCCGACCTGATCCTGTCGACAGGCGGCGTTTCCGTCGGATTGTACGACACCATGCCGCAGCTCTTTCATCACCTGGGAGCCAGAGAGCTATACCGGCGCATCGCCATGAGGCCCGGCTCGGCGTCGTACGGCGGCCTCATCGAACAGAAGGGCGGCAACGCCGTGCCTGTCCTGGGACTGTCGGGAAATCCTTCGGCAGCCTTCAACGCCTTTCACCTCCTGGCCGTCCCGGTGCTGCGGCAGCTCCGCGGCGAAGAGCACGGCGATTTCCCCGTCGTCACCTGCCGGCTGAACGGAAATTTGACGAAGGAAAATCCCGTAGACCGCTTCGTCCAGGGACGCCTTTCCGTTGCGCAGGGGAAGCCGGTATTCACGCCGAACCATGTCGTCACGTCCAGCGCGCTCCTGGGGCTAAAGGCGGCAAACGCCTTGGCCCTGCGCCCCAAACACTCGCCGCCGCTGACCGAGGGGGAGGAAGTTCCCGTCCTGCTGCTGCGGCGAATATAAAGATACAAAATAAGACCTATGCATGCTGTCAAAGGCTGCATAGGTCTTTGTCGTATGATTTGATAATGCGTTCTTCATGAGTAAAAAGGCGGAACGAATCGCTCCGCAAGGCACAGACCAGCGTAAGGCCCAGCCGTGCCGCCGCTTCGATGCCGGCGCTCGTCGCCATGGCCCGCGAGGCGATGCACGATACGCCGAGGGCGCTGGCCTTTTCCGCCACCTGCTGCGGCACGCGGCCGCTAAATACCAAGACGGCCTGCGACGTGTCTATATTGCGGAGATATACTTCGCCGGCCAAACGGTCCAGCACGTTATACCGGCTTACGTCTTCCGCATAGGCCAGGACGATGCCGTCCTGTACGAGAGCCCCTTCATGGACGCCGTGGGTCACATGGTGAGCCGCCGATAATTCGTCCAGCAGCGTGCCGTACGAGCATAACCGTTCGGCCGTAACGGCCATGGGCCGCCGCTTACTCGCCAAGGTCGGTTTAATGCCGACGACGGCAACAGATACGCCGCGATTTTCATAAAAGGCGCGAACGGCCTGCCCGTCTTCTATCAGGCCCTGCTGCAGGCAATACCCGACGGCTAATACGTCCAGCTCATGAGGCGACGACGTCATATGCCTCACGCAGCAGTCATTCAGCCATAGATCCCAGGCGATTTCATCGGAAATCATAGCCGATGCCGCCTCTGTGCCTCCCTTTCGATACAGCAGACACGGATACTCCCGGCAAGATGATGTCTGATTACCCCTCATGTCCCGTCTCCTGCCTTTTCCGCCCTTCCAGCCATAACAAGGCCGTCACGACGGCGCCGCCGATACAGCGGGACTTGTCAGAAATGGTAAAGCAATTTTTCACTTCCTCCTGCCGCGGGTCAATATCGGCGATTTTAAAGCCTTCGATGACAGGATAGGAATCTCGAATCAAGCCGCGAACCAATCCCGTCAAAGACGCCAGCACAGGTACTCCGTCATCCAGACTCGGGACATATCCCTCAGGCAAAGCTTCCTTCGTAATAACTCCCAGAGGCCGCCTTTTTTCGACTATGCTTCCGATGCGGACGAGACCGTAAAAGCGGCCCGCCGCCGGACTGTGGATGACCCGTTCTTTTCCATAGCCGCCGATCAGCCCCGGCACGCCCGTGTTGGCTTTGGCCTGCCCTTCCAATATGATGCGTCCTAAATCGTGGCCTCTCATCGTCTCGATAACGGCATCTGCATCGACGCCGGCCATAAAGCCTGGCCCCAAAGCGACGACATGGCGCGCCATGTCTTTATTCGTACCAAGATTGCGTTTCGCTAAAATAGCGTCGACAACGGCCCAGGGCTGCAGCTCCGCAATAGAGCGGCCCTTAGGGTCGATGACAACCGGGACTTCGCCCTTGCTCCAAGCCTTCTCGATAGCCTTGCCGCTGCGGCAAAGACGGGCCGTAAGGTCTTCGACAGACGCCGTTTCATCATATACGGCTTCCGACAAGGCGACTTGCCGCCGAATCGCCGACGGGTCGGCCACTTCCAACACTAAGAGGGAAAATCCAGCCCGATGCAAAGCCTGGATTGTACCGGTCGCAATATCGCCGCCGCCGCGGACAATAACGAGTTTATCTTTCATAGAGATGATCTATCCTTTCTCTTTGTTTTGTATGGACAGTTAGATTCACAAGTAATTAAACTCATTGTATCATACATTTGTAAGGCGCGACATATAGGAAAAGTCGTCATGTATGCTGAAAGGATAAAAAGGCCCATATACAAAAAAAACGCATACATATCGTATACGTCTCCTGCTGGTGGTCATCTCATGTATCCGTCACTTTTATGCGTCGTGCTTATTTGTTCAGGGTATCGCCCTCAGGGCTTCGAATTGACAGTTTTTGCCACATAGGTATGACATACCTCAAAAGATAAGAAGCCGCACATATACAAAAAAAGAACGCATACCTAATGTATACTTCTTCTGCTAACGGTCGTCGCACCTATCAGTCGGGTCTGCACACATGAATACTTCTTCATGACATGTGCTGCTTACGCACGGACCCGACATAAGCGACTCAGTCGCTTTTATGCGTCGCTTTGCTCCTTTAAAAGCGCTTCGCTTCTTATCCCAGGAACCTGGAAGGATAGGAAGCCGCCATATACAAAAAAAGAACGTATACATGACGTATACGTTCTTTCTGAATCAGCGGCTTCCTATCCTCCCAGGGGGCCTCCCCCCAAGTACTTTCGGCGTTTGCGGGCTTAACTGCTGTGTTCGGCATGGGAACAGGTGGATCCCCGCAGCTATCG
>NZ_NFIY01000035.1:0-8405 GCF_002163455.1 Megasphaera sp. An286
GATAGCTGCGGGGATCCACCTGTTCCCATGCCGAACACAGCAGTTAAGCCCGCAAACGCCGAAAGTACTTGGGGGGAGGCCCCCTGGGAGGATAGGAAGCCGCTGATTATTATAGGGGTATAGCTCAATTGGTAGAGTAGCGGTCTCCAAAACCGTCGGTTGAGGGTTCAAGTCCTTCTGCCCCTGCCAAAAAGGGATTATATCTGTTAGAGATTTAATCCCTTCCATGACTCGGTAGCTCAGCTGGATAGAGTGACTGACTACGAATCAGTAGGTCTAGGGTTCGAATCCCTACCGGGTCACCATAGAACAGCTCATGCAATTTGTATGAGCTGTTTTTTTGTATACCTAAATGGGCGTAATGATTTTACTTTTGACTGTGTTTCTATTAAAATATATTCAAAAGTCTAAATATATGAGGAGTACTAACATGAAGATTTCAGAGATCGGCGAATTTGGATTCATTGATGCCGTCAAGGAAGGGACCTTGTTTAATCCTTCTTCTGTCGTCGTGGGAATTGGCGACGACGGCGCTGTGTATAAGACGACAGAAGGCATGGAACAAATTGCCGTCATTGATACGATGGTCGAGGGGAGTCATTTCATCATAGGGAAAACGGCTTCCTGGTTTGATGTCGGGTATAAAGCAGTGGCTTCTAATTTAAGCGATATCGCCGCGATGGGAGGCATTCCGACGCACATCGTCCTGTCTACTGCAATTCCTACGGATATGGAAATGGCTGATTTGACGGCGCTGTATGAGGGAATGAAAGACATATGCAAAACCTACGGCGTCAATATTATTGGCGGGGATACGGTTTTGTCTAAAGGCGCGTTAGTCATCACGGTGGCGGCCTTTGGCGAAGTGGAGTCAGGGAAAGCTATTTGCCGCAGCGGAGCTAAGCCGGGCGATGTCGTCGCCGTTTCGCATACGATTGGCGATTCTGCCGGCGGTCTGGATGTACTTCTTCATGGGATAGATGGGTATGCTCATTTGAAAAAAGCTCATCAATTTCCAACGCCGCAGATACAACTGGGACGAGCTTTGGTAGCATATCGTGCCCATAGTTTAAATGACATCAGCGACGGCTTAGCTAGCGAATCCAATGAAATTGCCAAGGCCAGCGGCGTCGATTTGATATTGGATAAAGAGGCGATTCCCTGCAGCGAGGAGCTGCGGCAATGGGCCCAGTCTGTACAGAAAGATATATATGCCTATGTATTTAACGGCGGAGAAGATTATGAGTTGATCTTTACGATGGCTCCCGACGATTTCGAAGCCCTGCGGAGGGAGTATCCCTATGTGACGGCCATTGGGCAGGTATGGCCCGGCAAGGGACAGGTATATGTCCGGCATGAGGGAAAGACGTCTGTATTACAGCCGACTGGTTGGAATCATTTTCATAGATGAGGAGATGCGTCATGATAGATATAGAAACACATTCGGAACAAGATACGATTGCCTTAGGCGCTGCGTTAGGACGAGTTTTAAGCGACGGCGACGTATTAGCGCTGCAGGGGGATTTGGGCGCGGGAAAAACGCATTTTGTCCAAGGCATTGCTAAGGGAATGGGCATCGGTGAGCCCGTCGTCAGTCCGACGTTCACTATATTGAACTATTATGAACATGTCGTTCCGCTGCAGCATTTTGATTTTTATCGTCTGGAAGACGAATATGAATTAGACGACCTGGGGTTTGACGATTACTTGACGAGAGGCGTGACCGTCATCGAGTGGTCGGAAAAATTCCCCGAACGCCTGCCGGAGGACGCGGCTCGCGTTTTTATCGAAAAGAAGGGTTTGACGGAACGCATCTTTCATTTTGAATTTAACGGCGCCCGCTGGGCTGCCGCGGAAAAAGAGGTAGAGTCTTATGTTGTTAGCCATTGAAACATCCAGCCTTGTGTCGAGCGTGGCCCTTTTACATGAGCAGACGCTGCGGGCGGAGCTTACGATACAAGCAAGATTAACCCATTCGGAACAGCTGATGCCGCATATCGCCGATATGCTGGATAAGGCGTCGGTAGGCAAAGCCGATATCGACGGGATTGTCGTATCTATCGGACCGGGGTCTTTTACGGGGCTGCGCATCGGCTTGGCGACGGCTAAGGGATTGGCCTTTGCCTGGCAGACGCCTATTGTCGGCATAGAAACGCCGACGAGTTTGGCTTGGAATTTTGTAGGAAATGCGGATAAAATCTGTCCTCTTATCGACGCGCAGAAGGGGAACGTGTACGCATCGGTATACAAGTGGAACCGGGGCATACTGGAAACGCTGGACGACGTGTCTGTCATGCCGTTGGACGACGTATTGGAACGGCTGCAGCAGCAGGGCGAGCCCGTCGTATTTTGCGGAGACGGCGCCTTGCTGGGCCGGCAGAAGATTGCCGCTGCCAGCGATTTATTCCGCATCGCACCGCCGACGATGGTTATTCCCCGTGCTGGCAGTTTGGCCCTTGCCGGCCAGCAGCGCCTGGCCGCTGGAGAGGCAGACGACTGCATGACCTTGACGCCGGCGTACAAGCGCCGGAGCGAGGCGGAGGTATTGTGGGAAAAACGTCATGGAGGCCAACGGTGCCTATGATTGTAAGAAAAGCAGAAGAGGCTGACGCCCAAGGCATTTTCGACGTAGAGACAGAATCTTTTTCCGTGCCGTGGTCGTTGCAGGCTATAACCAGAGAGCTGGCCAATCCGAATTTGACCATGTATTACGTATTAGCCGATGAAGATGGAACTATCGCCGGATATGCCGGGTTGTGGCGCGTTCTTGACGAAGGGCAGATTACGAACATCGCGCTGAAACAGCAATACCGCCGGCAAGGCTACGGCGAACTGCTGCTGCGGGTCTTAATGGAAGCGGCTTGGGAAGACGGATGCAGCGATATTTTTTTGGAAGTGCGCGTTTCTAATATCGGGGCGTTGCATTTGTACCGCAAATTAGGATATCAGGTCCTGTCAGTACGGAAAAACTATTATTCTGAGCCGGAAGAAGACGCCTACGTAATGGACTGTAAAAAAGAAAATTATCAGTGGATTACCAATTCATATAAAAAGGATGAGTAAGGATGTATACTTTAGCACTGGAAACGAGTTGCGACGAAACGTCGGCCGCCGTCATTCAGGACGGACGGCAGATTCTTTCTAATATCATATCGACGCAGGTGCCGATTCACCGTAAATTCGGCGGCGTCGTCCCGGAAATTGCTTCGCGGCAGCATATCGAATACGTCATGCCGATTATTAAAGAAGCTCTCGATACGGCGCATGTGTCGCTGCAGGAGATAGATCACATTGGCGTTACCTATGGCCCGGGGTTAGTCGGCGCGCTGCTGGTCGGCGTCGCGGCCGCCAAGGCCCTGAGCTTTGCCTTGGATAAGCCCTTGGTCGGCGTCAACCACATGGAGGGACATATTTTTGCCAATTTCCTCAGCCATCCCGAGCTGGAGCCGCCCTTTTTGGCGCTGGTCGTGTCGGGAGGCCACACGCAGCTGGTAAAAATCGAAGGATACAATACGTTTACGCTGCTGGGGCAGACGCGGGACGACGCGGCGGGGGAAGCCTTCGATAAAATTGCCCGCGTCATGGGCTATCCCTATCCTGGCGGCCCGCAGATCGACAAGCTGGCGAAGGACGGAAATCCTGACGCCATTGCATTTCCTAAGGCCCTGCATGAAAAGCATAACTTTGAATTCAGTTTCAGCGGCTTAAAATCGGCGGTGCTGAATTACCTTCATACACAGGAACAGCGAAAGCAGCCCTATGATGTACACGACGTTGCGGCAAGCTTCCAAAAGACCGTAGTGGAAACGCTGGTAGAAAAGACCATGGATGCAGCGGCGTACTGCGGTATGAACAAGATTGCCGTTGCCGGCGGCGTTTCGGCCAACAGCGCCTTAGCCGCGGCGATGGAACAGGCCTGCGCAGCCCACGGGTATTCGTTTTATCGGCCAGAGCCCGTTTTATGTACGGACAACGGGGCGATGATTGGATGCCGGGCTTATTACATGGCCCTGGAAGGGCATTTCGCCGATCTGACGCTCAACGCCAAGCCGGCCTTGGCGATTTCCTCGTATTAAAGAGGTCCTGATTATGTCTTCTATTGAAACGATTTGCCGCAGTGCCAGCGCCTTGTCGGACGTACAAATTCATATTCTAAAAAACAGCGAAGATTTGCTGCAGTTTGCCAGCGACTTATCCCATCGGGAGCTGCTGGTCTTTGTGCCGGGGCAGAAGGCAGGCACGGTAGTCTTGGCGGCGCAGCGCCTTCCGCTGCTGCAGCCGGCGGAAACGCAGGCGAATAGAAAAAAAGCTGGAACAGTCTGCGCCGGGTACGAAGAACCGGTCGTGCTGCAGGTACTGCAGACGGGGCAGATGATGCAAGGCAGCAAAGAGGTAGATTATGGGCGTATTGAGCCGCTGTTCGCCTATCCCTTCGTCGATAACGGCGGGGAAACGATCGCCGTCGTCGCCTTTGTCGGCACGATAGAAAGCAACCGCGATATGCTGACTGAAACGGCTTTTTTGGCTCTGCAGGTCCCCATCGAGAGGGATTTCCGCAAGCTGTACCGCCCCTTATCCGTGCAGGACGGCGTCATCCTCATCAACTGCAACGGCGTCGTGATTTACGCAGACGAAATGGCGGAAAGCATCATGCACATGCGCGGATATTCCGGCATGCTGGTCGGTTCTAATATCTACAACAGCCGGACCAATCTGACCGGCGCGAAGCAGGCCCTGGCGACGCGGGAAGGCTTTGCCGAGGACATTACCTTCGGGGAAGTCGTCGTCACGCGGCGGGTCATTCCTCTGCTGCGGCGCGGCAAGGTATATCGGGTCATAGCTATTTTGACGGAGCGGACTGAGTTGTACCGCAAAGAAGAAGAGCTGATGATCAAGACGTCGGTTATCAAGGAAATTCACCACCGCGTAAAAAATAATTTGCAGACTGTCGCCAGCCTGCTGCGCATGCAGATGCGCAGGACCGAAAGCCGGGAGGCGAAGGATGTGCTGAAGGAAAGCGTAAACCGCATACTCAGCATTTCCTTGGTTCATGAAATTTTATCGCACCACGACGAAGAATCTATTGATATCTGCGTAGTCGCCAAACAGCTGCTGTCGCTGCTGACTCATGGCATGGCCGGGGCGGAATGCCGCGTCAGGACGTCGTTTTCCGGAAACGAGCTGCCCCTGCCGTCGGATATGGCTACGTCGCTGGCGTTAGTGCTGAATGAACTGATTACCAATGCCATCATCCACGGCTTTGAGGGGCTGGACGAAGGGGAAGTGCGCGTCGCCGTGACACAGGCAGGGACGACGTGCACGCTGACCGTCAGCGATACGGGCGTCGGCATGACCTTGCCGCAAGGCGGCGAAGGGCGCAAGCATTTGGGCCTGACAATCGTCCGCACGTTGGTGGAAAAGGATTTAAAAGGAGAGTTGTCGTTTACTCCCGTTGTGCCGCACGGCACGGAAGTACGAATACAGTTTTCTATTGCAGAGAGGGGATAACGAATATGGGGTATCGCGTCGTAATTGGGGACGATGAATCTATCATCCGGCTGGATTTATGCGAAATGCTCGAAGAAGCCGGCCATGTGGTCGTGGGGGAAGCGGCCGACGGCGTGGAAGCGCTGGAATTGGCGCGGAAAGAAAAGCCGGATATCGTATTGCTGGACATCAAAATGCCGCGGCTGGACGGCATCCATGCGGCTAAAATGATCTGCCACGAACGCATTGCGCCGGTTTTGCTGCTGACGGCTTACAGCCAGCAGGACGTCGTCGAGCAAGCCAAGGATTCGGGTGTGCTGGGGTATTTGGTCAAGCCCGTGAGCCCGGTCAACCTGTTTCCTGCCATGGAAATCGCCATATCTCAGTTTAAACGGCAGGAAGAAACGGCGCGGCAGCTCTGGGAAATGAACGAGCGCATAGAGACGAGAAAAGTCGTCGAAAAGGCAAAGGGATACTTGATGGAGCTGTATAAGATATCCGAACAGGAGGCGTATCGCCGCCTGCAGCAATACAGCATGAAAAAGCGCCGTTCGTTAAAATCCGTTGCCGAGGCGGTCGTCGCCAGCGCAGAGCAGCGCCGCGGCGGCTCGACGTAAGGGTTGCGAAAAAAAGAAGACAAAAGTCTTGACTTTTTCACCTTTCATGAGTAATATATATATTGTAATTAGCACTCGGATACAGCGAGTGCTAACAAGATGAAAGATACAGTGTATGATTGAGGAGGAATATAAAATGTTAAAACCGTTAGGAGATCGCGTTGTTATCCGCGTATTGGAACAAGAAGAAAAAACTGCCAGCGGCATCTTTTTGCCTGATACGGCTAAAGAAAAGCCGAGCCAGGGCGAAGTCGTTGCCGTAGGTCCCGGCAAAGTGCAGGACAATGGTAGCCGCGTTGCATTGGATGTAAAAGTCGGCGACAAGATTATTTTCTCCAAATATGCAGGCACGGAAGTCAAATATGAAGGCACTGAATATTTGATCGTCAGCGAACGCGACATCTTGGCTATTTGCTAATTTTATAGAACCTAGATTACTTTACATACAGGAGAGTGTTTAACAATGGCAAAACAGATTTTGTTCAATGAAGAAGCACGCCGCGCTTTGGGCAAAGGCGTCGACGCTTTGGCAAACGCAGTAAAAGTTACGTTGGGACCTAAAGGCCGCAACGTCGTATTGGATAAGAAATTCGGCGCCCCGACGATTACGAACGACGGTGTAACGATTGCCCGCGACATCGAATTGGAAGATCCCTTTGAAAACATGGGCGCACAGCTCGTCAAAGAAGTCGCTACGAAGACGAACGACGTAGCAGGCGACGGCACGACGACGGCTACGCTGCTGGCTCAGGCTATGATCCAGGAAGGCATGCGCAACGTAGCGGCCGGCGCGAACCCGATGATTTTGAAACGGGGCATTGAAAAAGCTGTCGCTAAATTGGTAGAAGAAATCAAACAGCGTTCCATCGCCGTTTCCGATAAAGCTGCTATTGCTCAGGTAGCTTCTATTTCCGCAGGCGACGAAGAAATCGGCGGCCTCATTGCCGACGCTATGGAAAAAGTTGGTAAAGACGGTGTCATCACCGTTGAAGAATCCAAGACGATGGGTACGCAGCTGTCTGTCGTCGAAGGCATGCAGTTCGACCGCGGCTACATTTCCCCGTACATGGTAACGGACCCGGATAAGATGGAAGCCGTTATGACTGAACCGTACATCCTCGTTACGGACCGCAAAATCGCTTCTATTCAGGAAATGCTCCCTGTCCTCGAAAAAGTCGTACAGGCCGGCAAAGAACTCCTCATCATCGCAGAAGACGTAGAAGGCGAAGCGTTGGCTACGTTGGTAGTCAACAAGCTCCGCGGCACCTTCAGAGCCGTTGCCGTTAAGGCTCCGGGCTTCGGCGACCGCCGCAAAGCGATGCTTCAGGATATCGCTATCCTCACCGGCGCTACTGTCATCACAGAAGACGTAGGCCGCAAACTTGACAGCATTACGATGGAAGACCTCGGCACGGCCCGTCAGGTTCGCGTTACGAAGGACGAAACGACGATCGTTGAAGGCCACGGCAACGCTGAAGAAATCAAAAACCGCGTTGCGCAGATCAAAGCGCAGATCGCTGAAACGACGTCTGATTTCGATAAAGAAAAATTGCAGGAACGCTTGGCCAAGATGTCCGGCGGCGTAGCTGTCATCGAAGTCGGCGCTGCAACGGAAGTTGAATTGAAAGATAAGAAGCTTCGCCTCGAAGACGCCTTGAACGCTACGCGCGCAGCTGTTGAAGAAGGCATCGTAGCCGGCGGCGGCACGACGTTCATCGACATTCTCCCGGCTTTGGATGAATTCCATGAAGAAGGCGACGTACAGACGGGCATCAACCTCGTAAAACGCGCTATTGAAGAACCGGTTCGTCAGATTGCTGCCAATGCAGGCTTGGAAGGCTCGGTTATCGTAGCGAAGGTTAAAGCATCCGATAAGGGCGTTGGCTTCAACGCGCTGACGGAAGAATACGTCGACATGGTAAAAGCCGGTATCGTAGACCCGGCTAAGGTTACGCGTACGGCCTTGCAGAACGCTGCTTCCATCGCCGCATTGGTATTGACGACGGAAACGTTGGTTGCAGACAAACCGGAACCGGCTCCGGCAGCCCCGGCAGCTCCCGGCATGGGCGGCATGCCTGGCATGATGTAAGAGTTGTTCTTACCTGTGTAAATGTAATTGCAAAAGCTCTCGTGATTTTTCGCGAGAGCTTTTTTTACGTGCATTTTTCTTGACCTTTCGCTTAAAATTTTATAGGTTAATTGTAAAATGAATTTGAACAGGTAATCAAAAAAACAAAAATCCATAGTGAAGCTTCATGTTAAAATGGTTTTGCGAGAAATCATCAACAAAGGAGCAATCAC
>NZ_NFIY01000036.1:0-7231 GCF_002163455.1 Megasphaera sp. An286
CTTTGCGTGAGATTGTGGTGATTTCATTATACCAAAGAAGTTCCTTCTCTTTTTATATGTTCTTCACTTTTGTGCAGTAAAGTTTTCCCACAATTATTTTACACTAACGACGGCTCCGGCAGTAAAAAAGCAGCCGGGCCCGCAGGCCTGACTGCTTGTATGAATCGTATGCCGTTAGTTCGCTGTTTTTACCGAGCCCGAATGGAGCACTTGCTGTACCTGCTCCGGTTCTTCGGCGTATTCTGCCTTGACTGTAGGCAGCGTAATCGGCGTCTTGTCGACGACGCGGACGATGAGGAGCGTAATGATGCAGATGAGCCATTCGAAGTAGATGACGTGCGGCAGCACGCGGACTTCCGGGAACAGCTGCCAGGCTACGAGGCCGACGATGCCGACGAGAGTCGTCCAGAAGGCCGTGTTTTTACGGCACAGGGACGGGCAGAACATGGTGCACAGGAAGACCAGTGTGAAGGCCGTCGTCAGGCTCAAACCGATGAGCATGACCTTGACGATGCCGACGGCGTTGAAGGCCAGCCACAGCGTGCCTAAGCCGATGATCAGGATGATCAGCCGGTTGGCCTTGACGTAATTGGCCTGGGAAATATCGGGCTTGAAGAAGCGCTTGAAAATATCCTGGGCGACGAGGGTGCCGGCTCCGAGGAGAATCGTGCAGGCCGTCGATACGTCAGCCGCCCAAAGCGCTGCCAGGGTCATGCCCGACGAGAAGGGATCGAGACTCATGATGATCTGCGGCAGGGCCATGGTCGGGTTCAGTTCGGGGAACTGGGCTTTAGCCGCCAGTCCCAGTACGGCGCAGAGGAAGCCGACGGGGAAAATCAGGATGCCGCCTAAGATATAGCCTTTGCGGGCGGCGTTGACGTCTTTGGCGCCGCAGGCGATCTGCACGGGGCCCTGGGCCGTAATGGCCTGGGTCGTCATGACGATGATCCAGCCGATGAGGACGGCGAAGGACAGGCCGCCCATCGGCGTAAACCAGCCGAAATCAGCCTGGGGCAAGGCGGCGTTGATGCCGCTGATGCCGCCGTCGCGGATGAGGATGCGCACCATCGAGTAGATGATGCCGAGGTAAATGACCGTAACGCTCAGAATATTGGACAGTCCCGACGACCAGAGGCCGCCGATGGCCGTAATGCCGATGAAGACGACGGCGCTGGTAATCATGCCGGCGTGCATGGAAAAGATATCGGGCATGAGGGCGTGCAGGATAGACCCGCCGGCGACGTACTGCAGCGACGTAATGCAGATCATGATGAGAGATAAGCCGATGACGCTGATGACCCGGGCCTTTTTATCGTAGCTCCGTTCAAAGAGCTCGGGAATCGTCGTACAATTCAGGGCCCTGTACTTGCCGGCGGCGACGAAGCCCATGATGACGGCGCCGATGGCCCAGGCGGCGTTGTACCAGCCCGCTGCCAGGCCGATGGTCGTGGCGCTTTCAGCTACGCCGACTGTCGACGCGGCGCCGACGGCCATGCCGGTGATGCTGACGGCGACGAGGCCCGTAGAGAAGCGCCGTCCGGCAAACAAGTATTCCGTCGGGTTTTTGCTGGCCCGCCGTTTGACGTAAAATGAAATGGCGAATAATAAGACGATATATAAAATGACAATACACAACTGAATAGACATTTTCCATTCATCCCCTTCAGAAAAGCTGTTTATCGCAACTGTAGTTCCGTACAATGCAACAACAGTAACATAAGATGTTATTATTGTATTCCAAAACGGAGAAAAATACAAGGTAGTTTATTGAAAAAAGAAGAAAATATCCGCAGTTTTCCAATAAATTTTGCATAGCCTTTGTCCTTTATCTCAATATTTAATATGTTTTCTAAGAAGTTAAACGTTTGTCTCAAAAGATGCGTTCATACTTGAATAGATAAATCTATTTTTTGGCAAATAAAATCGGGCCCCTGCGGAAACGCCTGCAGGAGCCCGGGCTCGTTACTGGAAGATAAAGAAATATAAGGAGGCTACGGCGGCCAGGATAATCCGGTACCAGCCGAAGACCTTGAAGTCGTTGGTCTTGATGAAGGACATGAGGAAGCGGATGGCCAGCACGGATACGACAAAGGCGACGATCATGCCGGTCAGGAGGACGGCTCCCTCCGTGGCCGTGAAATGGAGGCCGAAGTCCAGCAGCTTGACGGCGCTGGCCCCTATCATAATCGGCACGGCCAGCAGAAAGGTGAACTCCGCCGCGGCGACGCGGGATACGCCGATCATGAGGGCGCCGATAATCGTCGAGCCCGAACGGGACGTCCCGGGAAATACGGCGGCGATGAGCTGGAAAAAGCCGATCCACAGGGCGGCCTTATAGGTTAGGTCGGCCGTTGTTTTGATAACCGGCTCTTTTCCCTTGTTCCTGTTTTCCACGACGATAAACAGGACGCCGAACAAGGCCAGCATGACGATGACTACGGGATAAGTGAAAAACAAAGAGTTCAGCTCGTTGCCCCACAGCAGGCCGACGACGCCGGCGGGAATGCTGGCTGCGACGATCTTCGGCCATAAGGCCAGGGCTTCAGCCTTGAGGCGGAAGCCGCCGCGGAGGGAAAAGGGCAGGAGCTTGTCGCCGAACAGGACGAGTACCGCCAATATCGCGCCGAGCTGGACGACGACGAAAAACATTTCCATGAATTTTTCCGACATGTTCATGGTCACGAATTCGTTCAACAGGATCATATGGCCTGTGCTGCTAATGGGTAGCCATTCCGTAATGCCCTGGACGATGCCGAACAATACGGCTTTTGCGATTTCAATAAGCATAGGGAGGTCTCCTCTTTTGTGAACCCTGACGGCAGCGAAACCGGCCCGTCCCCTGCCCTGGCAGTGAGAACGGCCCGCGGAATCGTCGCGCATCGGCGTTTAATTTATACAACATATGTGCATACAGATAAAGAAAGTATTGCCGCCGGTAGTGGTAATGTATTTCAACTTGCTGCGACAAATAACAGCTTATTTTAACAGTACGAGGCCGGTCTTGTCAATTCGTTTTTTCGATAGAACAACACGTATTGTTGTATATGCCGCTACGGTATGGCCAGCGAAGAGGCGTTGCTCTTTTCGCCTTGGGGAAAAGTTTGTGAAATTTTACTCTTGTTTCTTTCAGCCCGATGTGGTAAGATACGGGCAAGGCAAAAGATGACATCACCTTTGTGAGTTATACTTTTTCGGATAATTATATTTGCGCGATGTACGTGCATCTGCTTGGATCGTAACGGACCGAGACAGAAAGGGTCACTCATCATAATCAGGCGTGCAGGGGATTGCTGCGTTCGTGTCTCTGCGCGCTGGTTGCAGCACTTGTGTATGTGCGCCTTTCGGTCTACGCCGGAAGGCGTTTTTCTTTTGCCCCGACTATTTTACTAGGAGGTTGATACCTTGAAAAAATGTTGCGGCTTTTTAGTGAACAACATGGCCCTCTTCGTCCTGCTCATCGGCGTCGTCGGGGCCGTGCGGCCTCAGACCCTGACCTGGGTCGGCCCCTACGTGGGCTGGCTGCTGGGCGTCGTCATGTTCGGCATGGGCATGACCCTCACCTTCCAGGATTTTAAGCGGGTTCTGCAGCGTCCCTGGGAGGTCCTGCTGGGCGTCGTGGCCCAGTTTCTCATCATGCCCCTGGCGGCCTGGTTTCTGGTCTGGCTCTTCGCCCTGCCGCCGGAGCTGGCTATCGGCGTCGTCTT
Organism: Megasphaera sp. An286; assembly: GCF_002163455.1. NCBI lineage: Bacteria > Bacillati > Bacillota > Negativicutes > Veillonellales > Veillonellaceae > Megasphaera > Megasphaera sp. An286. The sequence continues at coordinate 3,705 of NZ_NFIY01000036.1, forward strand.
AGTGGGAACCTGCCCGGGCGGCACGGCGTCCAACGTCATTTCCTACCTGGCTAAGGGCGACGTAGCCTTGTCCGTTTCCATGACCATGGCGACGACCCTACTGGCGCCGGTCGTTACGCCGACCCTGACCTGGCTCCTGGCCGGCTCGTGGATAGAAGTATCCTTTACGGCCATGATGATTTCCATCGCCCAGATGGTCCTCCTGCCCTTGCTGCTGGGGCTGACGGCGCACCATTTCTTTGAAAGGACTGTAGAAAAGATACTGCCTGTCATGCCCGTCGTATCGGTCGTCACCATCGTCCTGCTAGTCGGCGGCGTCGTGGCCCTGGGGGCTGAAAGCCTGCTGGACGTCGGCCTGCTCATGGCGGCTATCGTCGTGCTGCACAACGCCTTCGGCCTGGTCCTGGGATACGGCATGGCCCGCCTGTTCCGCCTGGATTCCAAAAAGGCCCGCACCGTGTCCATCGAAGTGGGCATGCAGAATTCCGGCATGGCCGCCTCGCTGGCCGTCCTGTACTTTAGCCCGGCCGCGGCCATTCCCGGCGCGATTTTCAGCGTATGGCACAATATTTCCGGCTCTATCGTAGCGAACTACTTTGCCCGCCGCGATGAACGGAAGCGCGTAGACGTAAAGAATGTAGAATCAATTCACTTGGCATAAAGGAGCATTTCTATCATGAAAATTTTTACAACTGTAGCAGATATGCAGGCCTTTTCGGCTGCCTTAAAAAAAGAAGGAAAATGCATCGGCCTCGTCCCGACGATGGGAGCCCTGCACGAAGGCCACCTGACCCTCATGCGGGCGGCGAAGGAAAAGTGTGACGTCGTCATCGCCTCGGTCTTCGTCAACCCGACCCAGTTCGGGCCGAACGAGGATTTCGACGCCTATCCGCGCCGCTTTGAAGAAGACTGCCGCAAGCTGGAAAGCGTCGGCATCGATGCCGTGTTCCATCCCGAACCGTCCGAAATGTATCCTGAAGGATACTGCACCTACGTCAACGTAGACGGCGACATTACCCATAAATTGTGCGGCGCCCAGCGGCCCATCCACTTCCGCGGCGTGGCGACGGTCGTCACGAAGCTCATGAATATTACCCGGGCTGACGAAGCCTTTTTCGGCCAGAAAGACGCCCAGCAGGTCGTCGTCGTCCGCCGCTTCATCGACGATTTGAACATTCCCGTTCACATCAACATGGTGCCCATCGTCCGCGAAGACAGCGGCCTGGCCCGCAGCTCCCGCAACGCCTACCTCTCGCCGGCAGAAAAGGAAGCGGCCCTGGTCTTGTCGCGCAGCCTGAGAAAGGCTAAAGCCGCTTACGACGGCGGCGAAACGAATGCCAAAGCCTTGAAAGCTATCGTCACGAGAGAAATTCAGAGCGAGCCCATGGCCGTCATCGACTACGTAGACCTGTTCTCCTTCCCGGCCCTGCTGCCTGTGGAAACAGTGAATGAACCGTGTCTGCTGGCCATCGCCGTCCGCATCGGCAAGACCCGCTTGATCGACAACGTTATTTTAGGAGATGCCGCAAAATGATACTGAATTTACTGAAATCTAAAATCCACTGTGCTACCGTTACGGAAGCCAACCTGCAATACATGGGCAGTATTACCATCGACGAAGCCCTGATGGAAGCGGCCCATATCCTGCCGAACGAACGGGTCCAGGTCGTCGACAACAACAACGGCGCCCGCCTGGAAACGTACGTCATTCCCGGGCCGAAGAACTCCGGCGTCATCTGCCTGAACGGCGCGGCGGCCCGCTGCGTCCAGCCCGGCGACGTAGTCATCATCATGGCCTACGCCTTCATGACCGAGGACGAAGCCCGGTCCTACGTGCCGACCGTCGTCATGGTCGACGGACAGAACGCCGTCCGCGAAGTGCGCCAGGCAGAACATCACGGCCAGACCCATTAAGGCCGGCCCATGTTTCACGTGAAACGCCTCTTTCCTGTCTTCACATTTTCTTAACAATTTCTTCATGACTTTTTCATAGGCAAGCAGTATACTATAGATGTACTGAAGAACAGATATACTTTCTTTTACATAACTCACGTATTGCAAGGAGGCGTACCTATGAAACTCTTTTTGGCTAAAAAGCTGCGCGTCGCCCTGGCCGTCATGGCCTTCGCCGGCTGCACGGCGGCCTTTGCCGCTGACGGACAGGCTGCTTCCGTTCAGGTCAGCCCCGACGCCTATTCCTATTGCCACGACGGCTCCGGCCACGGCCATCATCACGGCTGCGGCTGGTAATGACGGCGCAGGACGAGCATAAAAAGCGTTTTCCCCTTATCCATCGCAGATGAGGAGAGAACGCTTTTTTTTAATAACTGCTTTTGCTTGCCCCATTTGGAACGATGAAAATCTTCATAGTTTCTTCATAACTTCTCCATCCTTTATTCACGGGCTTCTTATATACTGTACTTGTAATCAGGAACACATCATACAATGGATTTCAGCATAGGAGGTATACGTTATGAAAACGATCGTTATGGCTAAAAAATTCCGGTATATCCTGGCAGTTGTCGCCTTAGTCGGCTGTACGGCAGCCTTTGCCGCCGACGGCACGGCAGATACGGCTCTGACGAATCAGAGCCAGAGCCAGTATACCTGCCCTTATCATCAGGACTGCCCTTACGGCGACGGCCGGGGACGCGGCCAGGGACGAGGGCATCACCACCACCGCGGCTACTGCCATCAGAACGACGCCCAGACAGTGACACAGAAATAACGGACAAGCTCCCTTCAGCGGATATCCCTCCGGAGGGAGCTTGTTTTTTCTGCCGCTCATAAATTTATGAGCGACTTATAAATTTGCTAATATATTGTTCGCCGCGAGTTAATTTTTTATAATGAGTTCAGACAAAATCAATTAAGAGGCATTGCATGGGAGGTATGCATCATGATGAATGAACAGGTTATAGCGTTATTGAAGTCGGGCATTTGGGATTTGGCTACCTGCGCGGACGGCGAACCGAACGTCGTGCCCGTCGCCTTTAAAGACGTGACGGAAGATGGCAAATTGGTCGTCGGCGACGTATTTTTAGAAACGACGCTGCGCAATATCAAGGCCAACGGCGGCAAAATCGCGATTTCCGTATATGACGGGCAAAGCCTGGAAGGGTATCAGATTAAAGGCGTCGCCGAATACGTGACGGAAGGCCCTGTCGTGGATACGTTTAAGAACATGGTCGAAGCGATGTTCAACGGCGCGGCGACAGCTAAAGGCGCTTTAATTATTTCTACGGAACAGGTTATCGTGACGACGCCCAGCGCAGACAATAAGAAAGTATTATAAACTAAAGGAAAAATAACGGTACGCGGCGATACCTTTAGCTGCATGAGTATGATACGGCGAGCCTGAAGACATGTCTTTGTTTTCGGGCTCCTTTTATAAGGAAGAGCGGCGTAAGGAGAGATGAAGGTTAATTGTAAAATGAATTTGAACAGGTAATCAAAAAAACAAAAATCCATAGTGAAGCTTCATGTTAAAATGGTTTTGCGAGAAATCATCAACAAAGGAGCAATCA
>NZ_NFIY01000037.1:0-5435 GCF_002163455.1 Megasphaera sp. An286
TGGGCTACCATACGCCGTCAGAGCTATTTGATGCATTCCTCGATGAAGTTTATGCTAGTGAGTGTGTTTCCTGATTATGGTTGTTCAAATTCAACTTGCAATTTACCATGCCAAATAAGACTATGTTTTGGAGCATTTCCAATACCCCGTTTTCCCAAGCCAAATAAGGCGGCATGACATAGCCAAGGGGCAGCAGCAGGACAGCATATACGGCAGCACCGCGCTGCATAGCCGATACGTACAAACGGCGGCGCATGTCTTCTTGCAACACAATACATCACTCCTATAAATCATAAACTTACAGCACGCAGGCTCTGGTACTATTTTACTATGTTTCAGTACCATTCTCAATAGGAAGTTTTGCAGAAACGCTGCGGCGCCGCCTTGCCATGCCGCTTCTTATTCTATTTTCTGACATAATGGACAAACGCGAAGTCATGCCCCTTTCCTTCTTCGGCCGTATGCTCTTCCCGCTCGCAGATCCGCCACTGGCTCCTATCGAATTCCGGAAAAAACGTATCAGCCGGAAAAACGTCGTCGATTTCCGTCAAATACAGGCTGTCAGCCTTGTCCATAAACGCTTCGTACATGGCCGCGCCGCCGATGATGAAATAGTCTTCGCCGCCGTCCATGAGGCGGCAGGCCTCGCCGACAGAATGGCAGACCTGAATGCCTTCATGGGCCTCGCCATAAGCGGCTTGTCTCGTCACAACAACGTGAGGCCGGCCCGGCAACAGGCCCGGAAGGCTTTCAAAGGTCTTGCGGCCCATGACGATGGTATGTCCCATCGTCAGCGCCTTAAACCGCTTCAAATCAGCCGGAATATGGCACAATAAGCCGTTGTCCTTGCCGATGCCCCCGTCGCGGGCTACGGCAGCAATCATATGTATCATTTACACAGCCACCTCCATGGGCAGCTTTCCTAAATGCCGGTAATTATCCAGGGCAATATCGTCGGGCGTAAAGGCGTAGAAGTCGGTAATATCCTTAGCGATGACGAGCTTCGGTGCGTCCATGGCTTCGCCGCGGCGGGCCAGCTGCGTTTTGAGGGCTTCTACGTGGTTTTCATAAATATGGGCGTTGTTGATGACGTGCGTAAACAAACCCGGCTGCAGGCCGACGGACTGGGCAATGAGATGAATCAGCACGGCATACTGCGTCATGTTGAACGGCACGCCTAACCCCATGTCGCCGCTGCGCTGGATGAGCATGCAGTTCAGGCGGCCATCCGTCACGTCCCACAGCGTCTGGAAGGCGCAGGGCTGCAGCGCCATATCCGGCAGGTCTTCAATATTCCACAGCGATACGATCATGCGGCGGTTCTGCGGGTCGTTGCGCAGCATGTCGAGGAGCTTGTCTACCTGCTTGTATTTCCGTATCTGATAGCCGTAGGCCTTGCCGATGGTGCCGTCGGGCCGCATCCATTCGTCCCACACGTGGCAGTTCATTTTCTGCAGTTCCCGCACGTCGTTGCTCTGGAGCTGCCAAATCCAAAGGATTTCCTTGACAGCCGTCTTGAAGGCGACGAATTTCGTCGTCAAGATGGGAAATTCTTCAGCTAAATCAAACTGCATGATTTGATGGGGCAGCTTATATGTCGGTACGCCCGTGCGGTTATTGGCGTAATAGCCTCGTGTTAAAATGTTTTCTACAATATTTAAATACTGCGTATCAGCAGTGCTCATGAGTATCACCTCTGGTTCTGTATGTACGATTCGATAACGTGAATAAACTGGTTTCCGTACTTGTTCAGCTTAAAGTCTCCGACACCCTTAATCTGCGCCATGGCCTCCAGGCTTAGGGGCTTCTGCGCCGCCATTTCCCACAGCGTCGCGTCAGAAAAGATGACAAAGGGCGGAATATGCTCGCGCTGCGCCAATTCGTAGCGCCTGGCCCGCAAGGCGTCGAATAAGGGCCGCAAGGCATCTTCGTCGATAACGGAGGCTTTCTTTTTGACCTGCCGTTTCGGAAGGTCGATTTCCGCATCCGGCGGCGCGACGACCCGCGCTTGTACGACCTGACAGTTGCCGGCCAGCACGTCCTGTCCCGACGCAGTCAGGGAAAGAACAGGATATTTTCCTTCCGACTGCTCCAAGTATCCGTCTTCGACAGCCTGCTTGACCATATCGCGAATTTCCGGTCCCGAATAGGACTGCAGCAGGCCGAAGGACGATTTATTCTGAAACCCGTAGCGCTTGACCTTGGCATTTTGGCTGCCCTTCAAGATATCGCAGACCATCGTCAGGCCAAACCGCCCTTTCAGCTCGTCGACGCACTGGCAAATGTTGCGCACTTCAAAGGTTCGGTCTTCTTCTACAGTCTCCTGGTCGCAGTTGCCGCATTTTTCGCAGCGCTGCCACGACGGCTCCTCGCCGAAATACGTTAAGATGTAGCGGCGCAGGCAATGCCATCCTTCGCAGTACTGAACCATGCGCTGCAGCATGTGGAACTCCTTGTCCTGCTGCTGCGGATCCTGGACGGACATTTCAATGAGATACTTCTGAATCATAATATCCTGCCGGCTGAACAACAGGATGCACTCGCCCGGTCCGCCGTCCCGTCCGGCCCGTCCCGCTTCCTGATAGTAGCTTTCCAGATTTTTCGGCATCTGGTAATGGATGACAAAGCGGACGTTGCTCTTGTCGATGCCCATGCCGAAGGCGTTCGTCGCCACCATGACGTCGATATTGTCATAGGTAAAATCGTCCTGGGCCTTTCGCCGCGCCTCGTCGCTCATACCGGCGTGATACTTGCCGACGCGCACGCCCCGGCGGCGCAGCTCGCCGTACAGCCGCTCCACTTCCTTGCGCGTCGCCGCATAGATGATGCCGCTGTCCTGCTTGTGCCGCTGCAAATACGCTAGGATAAACATCGTTTTATCTGCAGGAGATACGACACGGAAATATAAATTAGGCCGGTCGAAGCCGCCAATAAATACCCGTTCGTTTTGCAGCCCCAGCAGATTCATCATATCGGCCTTAACCTTTTCCGTCGCCGTCGCCGTGAATGCCCCGACGACAGGACGGCGCGGCAGCCGAGCCAGCCATTCCTTCACGGCGCAGTAGCTCGGGCGGAAATCATGGCCCCATTGTGACACGCAGTGAGCCTCGTCGATGATGAGCATCGCAATCGGCATGGTCTGCATGAAGGACGAAAAGAATTCGTTCTGCAGCCGTTCCGGCGACACGTATACTAATTTGATCCGCCCGGCCCGTATAGCCGCAAAGCGCTGCTTTGCCTCGTCGAAGGAACACTGGCTGTTAATATACGTCGCCGGAATCTGCTGGTTGACCAGCGAGTCGACCTGATCCTTCATCAAGGAAATGAGAGGCGACACGATGAGCGTAATCCCCGGCAGCAGCAGAGCCGGCACCTGAAAGCAAATCGACTTGCCAGCCCCCGTCGGCATGATGGCCAGACAATCCCGCCCTTCCAGCAGGGTATCAATGACCTTCTCCTGGCCGGGCCGAAAGGACTCGTAGCCAAAATATCGTTTTAATATATCAATAGGCCGTGCCATACGCTCCTCCTTATCCAACATTACATAATACAGTTTATTGTATCATGCATTAGGGTTCAGCACAATGACAGGCATAAAAAAGACACATGCCGTAAGACATGTGCCTTTTGCTGCATGACAATCTTATTTTGCCAATTCTTCCTTCAATACGTCGCCCAAGCGTTTGATGCCTTCGACAATGCGGTCTTCCGGCATGTTGGAGTAGTTCAGACGGAAATGGTTGGCATTGCCGCCGTTGGGGTAGAAAATACCGCCCGGAACATAAGCAACGTCCTTCGCCAGGCATTTCGGCATTAATTCCTTCGCATCCATGCCTTCGGGCAGAGTAACCCAGGTGAACAAGCCGCCCTTCGGATAGGTAAAGGTAACGCCTTCAGGGAAGTATTTTTCCATGGACTGATACATGAGGTCGCGGCGTTTCGCATACAATGCCGTAATTTTAGCGATATGCGCTTCCATGTCAAACATCTTGAGGAAGTATGCTGCCTGACGCTGACCGAAGGTAGACGTACCGAGGTCGACGGCTTGTTTGAATTTTACGAATTTATCGATGATTTCCGGATTTGCTACAATCCAGCCCAGGCGCAGGCCCGGCATGAAAATCTTGGAGAACGAGCCGAGGAAGACGACCTTGCCCTGCGTATCCATCGATTTCAAAGACGGCAGCTTTTCGATATCGTAACGGATTTCGCCATACGGATCGTCTTCCAATACGACGACGTCGTACTTATTGACGATATCCATGAAGGCTTTGCGCCGTTCTACAGGCCAGGTAATGCCCGTCGGGTTCTGGAACTCCGGAATGACGTAAATCATGCGGATAGAATCATCGGCAGCCAAGATCTTTTCCAATTCTTCCGGAACGATGCCCTGATCATCTGTCGGAACTTCCGTATATTTCGGTCCGACAGGGTCGAAAGCCATGATAGCGCCCATGTAAGACGGGCTTTCCATCAAAATCGTCTGGTCCTTGTCTACCAAAATCTGAGCCAGAATAAACAAGGCTTGCTGCGAACCTGTCGTGACGACGACGTCTTCAGGCTTGCAGTCTACAAAGAATTTATCCTTCATGCGCTTGCAGATTTCTTCGCGCAGAGGCACGTAACCTTCCGTCGTGCCATACTGCACGGCTTTACGGCCTTCTTCATTGTAAATGGCTTCGTCGACCTTTTTCATTTCTTCAATCGGAAATAATTCCGGAGCAGGCAAGCCGCCGGCAAAGGAAATCACTTCCGGTTTTTCTGTCAACGCCAGTAATTCAGCAATATCGGACGCCTGCAGCGTCTGAGCAAAACTAGAAAATCTTGTCATAATACTACACCCCTTAAATCGTAGTTATCAAATTTCCCCAGTGCATAGTATTATATCACTTTTATACCTATAATGCAATTAAAACAATTGTTAACGATATAAAACGCTTAAAAAACTAAATCGTTTGACCCGATTTTCATGTACAGGAAAAAAGAACGCATACATGATGTATACGCCTCCTGCTGGCGCTCGTCGCACCTATCAGTCGGGTCTGCACACATGAATATTTCTTCTAACATATTCTGTTTGCGCAAGGACCCGACATAAGCGATTCGCACAAGTTTGCGCGTCGCGTCTATCTGTTTAGGATATCTCCATCAGGGCTTCGAATCGGCAGCCTTTGCAACATAGGCCTATCAGCCTTCTATCTCATTTCTCCCGATTCGAAGTAAGCGACTCACGACCGTTTGCGCGTCGCTGCGCTCCTTCAAACGGTGTTCCCTGCTTATGCTTATCCCAGGGTAAGCCCTGGGTGATAGTATAGAAGATGCTGATTACAAAAAGAGAGCAGTGCCAATGCACTGCTCTCTTTTTGTAATCAGCGGCTTCCTATCCTCCCAGGGGGCCTCCCCCCAAGTACTTTCGGCGTTTGCGGGCTTAACTG
>NZ_NFIY01000038.1:0-4858 GCF_002163455.1 Megasphaera sp. An286
GTGGCACATAGGTTTCCTCCGAGATATAGATTTTGTTTGGTAGCATTATTATATCAGAAACCTATGTGTCATTTTTTATAGGTGTTGCACTTGTATTGTAAATTCGCCACAGAAAAACCGCCGCAGGAGCCCGTATCTCCTGCGGCGGTTCTCTTATTCTACGATGAGCGCGCCGTCTTCGCGCTGCGCCGCGTAGCCTACGATTTCCGCGCAGGGAATGGCCGACTGCAATTCCTTCAGCAAGGCCATGCAGTCCCGTTCCGAGACGGCAATGAGCAGGCCTCCCGATGTCTGCGGGTCGTACAGGACATCCATCATAGCCCGGCCGATGTCGCCCCTGACGATGATCTGCCCGTCCGTATAGTCCCGGTTGCGGTACGCGCCAGCTGGAATAAAGCCCATGTCGGCCATCTCGCAGGCTTCACCGTAATAGGGAACGCTTCCCGCCATGACGTGCAGCGTAAGGCCGCTTCCCCGGGCCATTTCAAAAGCGTGGCCCAAAAAGCCGAAGCCCGTCACGTCGGTGCAGCCGCCGACGTCGTAGCGGACCATGATATCCCTGGCCGCCTTGTTGAGCTGCGCCATTTGGCCGTGCAGCTTGCGCAGCAGGCCTTCCTCCACCATATCGCCCTGGGCCGCCGTCATGAGGATGCCTACGCCTAAGGGCTTGGTCAAAATCAAGACGTCGCCCTCGCGGGCCGACGAATTGCGCAGGAGCTTCTGCGGATGGACGAAGCCCGTCACGGACAGTCCGTACTTGGGCTCCTTGTCTTCTATAGTATGGCCGCCTGTAATAAGGACGCCCGCTTCATAAGCCTTGTCATAGCCGCCCTGCAGGATAGCCCGGACGGCCTCCTTTCCCATCTGCGAATTGATGCACATGACGTTCATGGCCAGCTTCGGCTCGCCGCCCATGGCGTACACGTCGCTTAGGGCGTTGGCCGCCGCAATTTGTCCAAATAAGAACGGGTCGTCGACGATGGGCGGAAAGAAATCGACGGTCTGCACCAAGGCCAATTCCTCGCTGACGACGTATACCGACGCGTCGTCGCTCTTATCGTAGCCGACGATCAGCCGTTCGTCATATCTTGTTGGAATACCTTCCAACAGCTGCGCCAGTTTCCCGGCGCCAATCTTAGCACCTCACCCCGAGCAGGACGCCATTTGAGTCAATTTGATCCTTTCATCCATAGCCGGCACCTCCCTTCTTCAGCTTCCATATCCCTACAGGATACGGTTTACCGGCCTTCCCGTTCCAGGATTTCCTTGCCGACAGTCACGCCGGCCGCCGAGGCCTGCACCAGCCCCCGCGTAATGCCGGCGCCGTCGCCGATGGCAAAGAAATTGGGAATCTTCGTTTCCAATTTGTGATTCAGTTCCAGCCGGTTGGAATAAAATTTAACTTCCACGCCGTACAGCAGCGTATGGCGCGAATTGGCACCGGGAGCCACCTTGTCCAGCGCCTCGAGCATTTCCTTGATGTCCTGCAGGTGGCGGTACGGCAGGACGAGGGACAAGTCGCCCGGCGTCGCATCAGGCATCGTCGGCCGCACGAGGCCCCGCAGAATGCGCTCCGGCGTCGAACGGCGGCCGTCGAGAAGATCTCCCAGCCGCTGGACAATGACGCCGCCGCCGAGGATATTGGCCAAATTGGCGATGTATTTGCCGTATTTGATCGGCTCGTGGAAGGGCTCGGTGAACTTCTTCGACACGAGGATGGCAAAGTTCGTGTTTTCGCTGCGCTTGTGAGCATAGCTGTGGCCGTTGACCGTCAAGAGGCCGTCGTTGTTTTCTTCTACGACGAAGCCATAGGGATTCATGCAGAAGGTACGAATCCTATCGTCGAAGGACTTGCTGAAATAGATGAGCTTCGATTCGTACACTATGTCGGTAATGGTCTCTAAAATTTCTGCCGGCATTTCTACGCGCACACCGATATCGACAGCGTTGGACGTCAGCTTGAGGCCCAGCTTGTCTACCTCGCCGACAAACCATTCCGAGCCTTCCCGGCCCGGCGCGCAGACCAGGTAGCGGCAGGCGTACAGCTGGTCTGCTATGATAACGCCCCGCACCTGCCCGTCTTCCACGACGATATGGTCTACAGCCGTATCGGCCATGATGTCGATCTTGCCGTCGAGGAAGTCGCGCATATTCGTCAGTATCTGGGCGTTTACATCCGTGCCGAGGTGGCGTATCCGCGCCGGAATAAGCCGTAAATCAGCCGCCGCGGCCTTGCGCTGCATCTGGCGGATGCACTCCTTATTTTCGTCGCCGTATACCTTGCGGTCTGCGCCGCCGAAGCGGCAGTATACGTCGTCGACATAGGCTATTTTTTCCATGAGCTCGGCCTTGGACATGTAGTCGTCCAAATTGCCGCCGTATTCCGTCGTCAGCGTCAACTTGCCGTCGCTGAAGGCGCCGGCGCCGCCCCAGCCGCACACGACGTTGCGGACCTTATCCTTAGGCAGGGCGTTTTTATTGCGGCTCGTCGCAATGCGCTCGCGAATGTCCTGCCCCTTTTCCACGATGAGAATACTCAGGCCTGTATCGGCCAGCTCCAGAGCCGTAAAAATACCGGCCGGCCCGGCCCCGATAATGATGACGTCATAGGTTTTTACAGCGTTCACCGTCTATCTCTCCTTTCGCCGCGGCCTGCTGCCGCGCAGTCGGGATATCTGCGATTGTATATCAACTATCCTCATTTAGCGTATCATGGGGCACGGGCCCTGTCAATATAAGGCGACCCCTGCTCTTCCCGGCAGGTTGTGCTATAATAAGGGCATGACTATACAAGCAAGGAGAGGTTTCATATGGCACAAAAACGAAAAGACCGACGGCAGCAGGCTGTCGACGACCCGAAGGAAGAGCTTCGGCTGCAGGAATACATCTTTCTCTGGACCTTCCTGCTCATGGTCCTCCTATTAGTGTCCTTATATCTGCAAATCAATCCGATCGTCCCGGCAGCGGCAGGCGTCGTCCTCGTCGTGTCTACTATCGCCCTGTACGTCAAATACCGCGAATTCTACGCCGTCCGCGACCGAGGCCAGCGTACCTGGTGCTCCGTCCTGTCGATGTACGCCAGCCTGCTCCTCACGCTGGGCTGCGCCTATTACTACTCGCAGCACGAAAAGCTGACCGACGAATACGCCCTCGTGTTCCTCTTCGGCTTTCTGTTCTTTACGTACATGGCCTACCGCACGCTGAGCCGTTCCATGGTCGTCGGCAACAAGCGAGTTCGCGTAAAACGCTGACGGCAGCGGGAAAAAGCCGGCAGGAAACAGTTATGCCGAAAGGCCAGGCAAAAGGCCGAAACGAATCAACTGCATACTTGAGAATATAAAAACAGCGCACACGATATCGTATGCGCTGTTTTTATGCACGCCGCTATAAACGGCGCAGCCTGTCGCTCTTAGCCTTCGAAGGGATGAGCGGCCTGTTTTTTCATGATATCTGTCGTAATTGCGTCAGAGCAGCAAACGGCGACGACGTCTACGACGTCTTCTGTCGAGCAGCCACGGGACAAGTCGAGGATCGGTTTTGCCAAGCCCTGAACCAAGGGGCCAAGAGCCGTTGCGTTGGCAAAACGCTGAACCATCTTGTAGCCGATGTTAGCAGCATCGAGGTTCGGGAAAATGAGGACGTTGGCATGACCGGCAACCTTGGAGCCCGGAGCTTTGCGTTCGCCAACTTCCGGTACCAACGCGGCGTCGGCCTGCATTTCGCCGTCGAAGTCGAATTCTACGCCGCGGTCTTTCAGGATCTGTACAGCCTGACGAACTTTGTCGACGGAATCGCCGGCGCCGCTGCCCATGGTGGAGTAGGACAAGAAGGCAACGCGAGGTCTTAACATCTGTACAGTTCTTTCAGCACGTTCCACGCAGATGCAGGCAATGTCAGCCAGCTGTTCTGCCGTCGGATCGGGAATAACACCGCAGTCGCCCAGTACGAGGATGCCGTTATCGCCGTACTGCGGCGTATTGGTCAGCAAAATGAAGGCACTGGATACGGTCTTGTTGCCCGGACGGGGGCCTACGACCTGAAGGCCGGCGCGGATAACGTCGGCAGACGTCGTAATCGCACCGGATACGACGCCGTCAGCTTCGCCGAGAGCAACGAGGCCGGCAGCGAAGAAGGTGTAGTTGTTAACCATAACTTCGTATGCTTTTTCCGGCGTCATGCCTTTCTTTTCGCGGCGTTTTGCAAAATATGCGCACAATTCGTCCATGCGGTAATACGTTGCCGGGTCGATTACTTCAACGCCCGTAAGGTCAATCTGGTATTTAGCAGCATCTTTTTTGATTTGTTCCAGTTTGCCTACGAGGACAATTCTGGCAAAGCCTTCGGCCAAAACACGTTCGGCAGCTTTCAGTACGCGGGGGCTGCTCGTTTCCGGAAGAACAATCTTCTTCTGCGCTTTCGCAACACGGGCTTTCAAATCTTCAGTAAATCGCATGAGGGAACCACTCCTTAAATAAATCTTAAAAATGAATGTTTGACAGCTTTATTATAATACAAAATGGAGTCGAATCAAATACGTTTCGCCCGCTTATTGCAATAATACGAACAATTCGGCATGAAAGTTAATCATTTTATAATATACTATTATGCATTTATGCTATCATACATGAGTCTATGTGTTATCTTAAAGACCTGCGGCAGAACGAAAGGATGTATTGCTCCCGACTGGAGAAGATGAAAATTCGCTGAAGAAAGAATATCCCCATATACAAAAGGAAGCGACGACAGACATTGGTTAATTGTAAAATGAATTTGAACAGGTAATCAAAAAAACAAAAATCCATAGTGAAGCTTCATGTTAAAATGGTTTTGCGAGAAATCATCAACAAAGGAGCAATCA
>NZ_NFIY01000039.1:0-4296 GCF_002163455.1 Megasphaera sp. An286
TCGAAAAAGACGTATTGGCATACATGGACTTCAAGCCCATCGTCAAAGACGTCAAGCTGATGGACGCTCGTATCTTTGAAGACAAACCCATGGGTTTGGAACTGTAATAGTATATCCGTAAGGTAAGCAAGGAGGAGATGCAGAAATGGCAAAAGACGTAAAATATGAAGATATTAAGATCGGTGATAAAGCATCTGTATCGAAGACGATTTCCGAATTCGACGTATATGCCTTTGCCGGCGTAACGACGGACTTCAACCCCGTTCACATCAACAAAGAATTCGCTAAGGATTCCATGTTCAAACAGCGCATTGCCCATGGCATGTTGTCGGCAGGCCTGATTTCGGCCGTACTGGGCACGGAGCTGCCGGGCGTGAACACGATTTACATGAATCAGTCCCTCAGCTTCCTGGCACCGGTATTCTACGGTGATACGCTGACCGCGACGGTAGAATGCAAGGAAAAAGACGATGCAAAACACCGCATTATCTTCAAGACGACCGTAACCAATCAGGACGGCAAGGTCGTAACGGACGGCGAAGCCCGCGTCATGAAAAAATAAGTCAAACGCTCGCTCGTATCCGATGTATCCGGACTTAGAAGCCTAAGCCGATGATTCACTGCTTACATGATTCACCGACAACATGTCCGGTTAAGTAAACGAAACCAACCTTTTAAGTGCTTACAAGCTCTTGCCAACTTGTCTAACCCACATGACAGGTTGGCAAGAGTCTTTTTTTTTTACAAAATTACTAATGAAGCAGTGAAACACTGTATAAAAAATGGCAATGAGAAGAAGAGGATAGTGCTATATGTGCCGTATATATTGATTTAAATATATGGATATGCGATATAATAGAGGAAGAATGTTCATTTTTGAACAAAAAGAATCATTCCCTTCCTTTTTTCAGCTAGATTAAAAACGCATAATACTTTCTTCGTTTTTTATTGCAGAGAAACAAAAAAGTTTTTTTCTTTTAGAACTGCTACGAGGACTTGAATTAAAGTACAGCATACATGCGTCTATCAGTATTTCATAATAAGGAACAATAGTGTCTGGAATAGACTTTTTATACTTTTTTTCATTCAAGGAATGCAAAGGAAGTCAAAGAATATGGGATAAAATAGCTCTTGAGACGTAAAGCGTTTTACAAGTGAAGAATGAAATTATTTCATATATTAAATGAAGACAGACCATTTTACTTTGCTGAAATGGAAATGCTATGATGAATGTGTAGAATGCATTTTTAGATTTCAATATCCTGAATATTAAGAATGCATTAGCCATGGCTGTTTTATTTTTTAGTCCTTTTAAGTTCTAATTGTCACAAAGTTATAAGGAGTTGAGAGTACACATGGATTTTAACATTCTCGTCATCTTACTCAGCTTGATCGGCCTGATAACGTTCGCATACCGCGGCTTCTCCGTTATCATGATGGCCCCGATCATGGCTATCCTGGCGGCTACGCTGACTGGTTTAGACCTCATGCCTTCATACACCGAATTATTCATGGGTAAAGCCGTAACGTACATCAAATCGTACTTCCCGGTATTCATGTTAGGTGCTATTTTTGGTAAGGTCATGGAAGAAACGGGTCTTGCCCGTGGTTTGGCCAGCGCTATCATCAATGGCTTGGGCAAAGAACCTACAAAAGCCGTTATTTCTATCGTATTGGCCGGTTCGATCCTGACCTACGGCGGCGTTCTCATGTTCGTCGTTGTATTCGCAGTATATCCGTTCGCAGCAGCCCTCTTTAAAGAAGCTGACTATCCGAAACACCTGATTCCGGCCTGCATCGCTTTGGGTGCATTTACGGCTACGATGGACTGCTTGCCCGGTACTCCGCAGATTCAGAACATTATCCCGACGACATATTTCGGCACGAACCTTTATGCCGGCCCGCTTGCTGGTATCATCGGCGCCGTCATCATTTATGGCGTTGGCGGTTTCTTTATTATCCATCGTTTGAAATCCTGCATCGCTAAAGGCGAAGGCTATGGCAATCATACGCTGAACGAACCTGTACTGGACCCGAACGCAAAATTGTTCTCCTGGCAGGTTGCTTGTCTCCCCTTGCTGACTGTATTGGTCGTTAACTTCGTCGTTACGGAATTCGTTGCTTGGAATCCTGATATCCTCGTTCCGTTCCAGCACATGAAGGGCGTTCCCCTCGTAGCTGCTAAAGTGCAGAACGTAGTTAGTATCTGGGCTTTGATCATCGCTCTCGTATGCGGCATTATCGTCGCTTTGATTGCTGGCTGGCGCGAAGTTAAGACTGTAGACAGCATGTCCAAGATCCTCAATGCCGGTGCTATCGGTTCCCTGCTCGCTATCATGAACACGGCATCCGAAGTTGGCTACGGCAACGTTATCTCCCAGCTCCCGGGCTTTGCTGAAGTAGCAGGCTTCCTCATGAGCATTCATATCGGCGGCACGCCGCTCGTATCCGAAGCTGTCAGCGTAACGGTACTTGCTGGTATTACAGGTTCTGCTTCCGGCGGTATGGCTATCGCTTTGGAATTAATGTCTCAGGATTGGCTCGCTTGGGCACAGTCCATCGGCATGGGTCCGGAAATCCTCCACCGTGTTGCTTCCATGGCTTCCGGCGGTTTGGATACCTTGCCCCACAACGGCGCTATCATCACGCTGCTCGCAGTTTGCGGCTTGACGCATAAAGAATCGTATAAAGATATCTTCGTAATTACGGTACTGAAGACCTTCACCGTATTCGTCATCATCTTTATCTATTCTGTAACAGGGCTTCACTAAGATACATCAACATATACAAACATCTGTAAGGTTTGAGATGTAACACAAAAGGAGATGCTCATCATGGCAAAATTTGTAACGGCTGCTGAAGCAGTGCAGCAAATTAAAGACGGCGCAACGATCGCAACGAGCGGTTTCGTCGGCGGTTTGATTCCGGAAGCAGTATTGAAAGAAATGGAAGCTTCCTTTAGAGCTAACAACACGCCTAAAGACATGACAGTTATTTATGCTGCAGGCCAGGGCGACAGCGGCGAACGCGGCCTGAACCACCTCGGCGACGAAGGCATGCTGAAACGTATTATCGGCGGTCACTTCAACCTGACACCGCGTTTGGGCGAATTGGTAAATAACAATAAAGTAGAAGCCTACAACCTGCCGCAGGGCACGTTGTCCCAGTGGTTCCGCGACATCGCGGGCCGCCGTCCCGGCACGATTACCAAAGTCGGCCTCCGTACCTTCGTTGATCCTCGTCTGGAAGGCGGCAAAATCAACGATGTAACGAAGGAAGATATCGTTGAAGTTATTGAATTGGGCGGCGAAGAATGGCTCTGGTATCATCCGCACAAAATTGATGTAGCTATCATCCGCGGCACGACAGCCGACGAAGACGGCAACGTTACGATGGACGGCGAAATCGGCACGGGCGAAGCCTTGGCTATCGCTGAAGCGGCTAAAGCCTGCGGCGGCATCGTTATCGTTCAGGTAAAAGATGTAGCAGCCAAGAATACGCTGGACCCGAGAGACGTTAAGATCCCCGGCGTAATCGTCGACTATGTCGTAAAAGCTGACGAAGCTGACCATATGATGACTTGGGATTATGCGTACAACCCGGCATTCAACGGCGATGTAAAAGTTCCTCTGGATTCGGTAGCTCCGCTGAAACTGAACAACCGCAAGATCATTGCCCGCCGCTGCGCTATGGAACTGATTCCCGACGCAGTCGTAAACCTCGGTATCGGCATGCCTGAAGGCGTTTCCATCGTTGCCGCTGAAGAAGGCATCGACAGCATGGTACTGACGACAGAAGCAGGCACCATCGGCGGCGTACCGGCCGGCGGCCTGAGCTTCGGCGCAGCCACGAACGCCTCGGTTATCCTCGACCAGCCGTACCAGTTTGACTTCTATGACGGCGGCGGCGTAGACCTGGCAATCCTCGGCTTGGCTGAATCGGACGTCAACGGCAACATCAACGTAAGTAAGTTCAACGGCCGTGTAGCAGGCTGCGGCGGCTTCATCAACATCACGCAGAACTCCAAGAAGGTAATCTTCTGCGGCACCTTCACAGCCGGCGGCCTGAAGGAAGAAGTCAAAGACGGCAAACTGGTCATCACGAGCGAAGGCCGGAATAAGAAGTTCCTGAATCAGGTAGAACAGGTAACGTTCAGCGGCGCCTATGCAAATGCCGTAGGACAGCCCGTACTGTACGTCACGGAACGCGCCGTATTCAAGCTGACTCCGGAAGGCTTGGAACTGATCGAAGTGGCACCGGGCATCGACATCGAAAAAGACGTATTGGCATACATGG
>NZ_NFIY01000004.1:0-148768 GCF_002163455.1 Megasphaera sp. An286
GGTGTAGTGACAGCTCCGGAAGGTATCAGTGCAGGATATGATGCCTTTAAGGTAGATGCCCAAGGCAATGTCAGCACAGATGGTACGATTATCGCTCAAGGCAATTCAACGATTGGCGGTGTCACACTGGAAGACGGCAATGTCCTGACTAATGAAGTATGGGCTGGCAACAATAACTTCCATGTAAACGAAACCGGGAGTGTAACTGCACCAAGCGTAACCGGCCTTGAAAATACAGAATGGAATGCTGGTGAAGTTGTAGCAGACCGTGCAGCAACGGAAGGTCAGCTAGCAGATATTCAAAAACAAGTTACTAATAATACAAATAATATAGGTAACTTGACTACTAAATTTAACGAAGCTGGAATTAACACGAACAGCCTTGAAAAAGCGGTTGCTGTTGCTAACCAGCTGGATGGAGCGAACTTGTCTGCGCTGAACGCCTTGTCGCAAATTGCTCCTATGAGTTTGGATGTAACGATGATGACGAACAGTGTATTGTCGGCACCGCAGGAATCTCCAAAAGGGATGCGTGATCCGGATCCGAGTGAATGGGGCAACAATGTAACGACTGAAGATATGACGACTATTAATAATAATCTGACCGTTACGGGCGATACCCATCTGAAAGGCGATTTGAAAGTCGACGGTGAAGCTACGTTTAACAATAACGTTAGCATCAAAGGCGATCTGAACATGAACAACAACAAAATCACCGGCGTGGCTGACGGAGAAATCTCCGAAACGTCGAAAGACGCCGTCAACGGCAGCCAGCTCTACGGCGTGAAGCAGGATGTCGAAGCTAACGCGAAGAACATCAGCACTCTCGGCGGCGCAGTCAATAAGCTGGGCAACCGCATCGACGAAGTCGGCGCAGGCGCAGCCGCATTGGCAGCCCTCCATCCGCTCGATTTCGACCCGGACAACAAGTGGGACTTCTCGGCTGGCTACGGTAATTACCGCGGCGAAAGCGCCGTCGCCTTCGGAGCCTTCTACCGTCCGAACGAAGACACCATGTTCAGTGTCGGCGGCACCGTCGGTAACGACGACAATATGGTCAATGCCGGCGTATCCCTCAAGATCGGCTCCGGCAGCAGCGGCGTTACTACGTCCCGCGTCGCTATGGCCAAGGAAATCAAGGCTATGCGCGATGTCGTCGCTAAGCAGGATGCGCAGATTCAGAAATTGACGGCTATGGTCAACGCTCTCGTCGGCATTCAGTCCGAACCGGATACGACGACGATGTTCCCGGATGTACCGGAAAACCACTGGGCTTACGAAGCTGTCGCAGCCATGGCTAGAAGCGGCTTAGTAAAGGGCTATCCCGACGGCGAATTCAAGGGCGATCGCACTATGACCCGTTATGAATTTGCCCAGATCATCCAGAACGCGATTCAGGCCGGAGCGGAAGTAGATTCCCGTCTGGTAGAAGAATTCAAGCCGGAGCTGGAATATTTCCACATCGCCACGGTCGCGAAGGATAAGGATGGCAACCCGACGATCGAACGCGTACGGGCTAACTAACTTCATACGGAAAGGCTTTGTGAATAGCTTATAGCTGACACAAGGCAAGAGAAACGAGTCGGGGGAAACCTCGGCTCGTTTTTTCTATCATTTTATTCATTTAAAGGAGGAACTTCCCATGAATCAAACCGTATGCCAATGGATAGAACGCGCTCAGAAAGGCGAGGAAGAGGCGGTCTTGCTGATATTGCAGCAGTTCCGGCCCTTGATTTGCAAGTACGCCCGGCGGCACCGCTATTGCTACGATTCGCTGGACGAGGCCGTGTCGGTGGCCCAGCTGGCGATTTTGGAGTGCGTCCATGCCTTCGACGTAACTGGTGATGACGAAGCCCACAAGGCCTTCCGCCGGGCTGTAGACCGGGTGTTTAAACGGGAGAGCCGGCGGTTTAAGACTTACATGGAATCGATGGAGACGGCCCTTCATATCGACGAGATCGCCGAGGCATTGGGCTTATTCAGCGGCGACGAGCAGGACCCGCACCGGCAGGCTGTGGTGTCCGAGGTGAAGGACCTGGTGCGGAAGTGTTTGGACAGCCTGACGGAGGAAGAACAGCGATTTCTCCGCCTGCGCTATCTCGCCGACCTGACCTACGGCGACGTAGCCAAACGCTGCGGCCTGTCCCTGTCGCAGGCCCATAAGCTGACGAAGGCGGCCATGGCTAAGTTTTATGAGGCTGTGGACTGTCATGGCGGTGGAGAAGGTGAGGGTTATGGATTACTGCGTCCAGACGGGCAGCTGTAGGCGGCAGGCCATACAATTTGCTGAGATTTTTTTGAAAAAATCATTGACGAATAGCCCCTGAAATGATATTATAATAAAGTATTTGCATGGAGCGGTATCGAAGTGGTCATAACGGGGCTGACTCGAAATCAGTTAGGCCGAAAGGTCTCGTGGGTTCGAATCCCACCCGCTCCGCCAGACAAGAACCGCGCTGTCGAGCAGAAATGCTTGGCAGTGCGGTTCTTTTTTGCGTTTAAGAGCCTTTTACGGCTGTTTTTCTGCCTAAAAAAACGGCATTGAATAGAATCTATTATCGATGCTTGACATATAGCTTTCTACGCCGGTGCCTTCTCCATAAATATGGTAAAATTAACAAAGTAGCCGCATGAGAAAATAAGTCTTTGCATGCGGCCGTTTCTTTGATATGCGTGTAAACTATGTTGCATTATTATTAAATTTGTTATTTATCCCTATAATGAGAACCGCACTGGACGATTTTTATTATACCCTTTTCTATACGATACACGATGCGGTTAGAATCATCTATTCGACGACTCCAATAAGCAGATAAATCGCCGCTTAACCGTTCCGGCTTGCCAATTCCTTCATATCCGTTGCGGTCTATATCTCTCAGAAGTTGTAAAATACGTTTCAGTGTTTTCTTATCTTGCTTTGTCCAATATTCAAAATCTTCCCAGGCTTCATCAGTCCATGCTTTGATCATCTGTAATTACATCATGAATTGTACCGCCTGTAGCTTCCATCTGCGCAATGGAACGGCGAAGTCGAGCCATATTTTTTTCAGAATAAAACGGATCTATAGACACGTCGAAGGGGATACGTTTTTCCCTTGTCATTTTTTTTGCCAGCATGGTAATAGCCGTAGTCATAGAAAGTCCCAGATCATTGCAAATGCGGTCAAATTCTTTTTTTAAGGATTCGTCCATTCGGACGCTGATTGTAGTTTGTGCCATCGTAAACACGCTCCTTTCTATTTATATTTTAATACAATATCCATACAACATCAATACAATTAGCAAAAAGTGTATTTGATGATTATTTGAAGAAGTATTGCAGAATGCAATGTTTCAAGAAAAATGGATATACTTATTGCCGCTGCAGCTGAATACAAAATCGTTGTATTTTTTACGTATATTTTTATCGATGAAACGCTTTAGGTTCATGAAGATATAAAAATTTAAGAGTATCACTCATTGTATGCCGAATATTCTAATTAAATTTCATCTTATGGTATAATATCTATATGTATATTGATTATAACAAATTCGGCGCAGGGAGGAATGCAGGATGTTTGAATTGGTGCAGGTCAACGAGAAGACTTATTATATCGAGAGTCCGGCGAAAATCGGCGTGTATGTTGCCGAAGGGACGGACGTGTATTTGATTGACAGCGGCAACGACAAGGACGCAGGGCGGAAGATCCGCAAGCTTCTCGACGAAAAAGGCTGGACGCTGAAGGGGATTTTAAATACCCATTCCAATGCCGATCACATCGGCGGCAATGATTATCTGCAGCGCCAGCGGAAATGCAAGGTCTTTACCGGCGGTATTGAAACGGCCTTTACGAAGTATCCTATTTTGGAAACGTCCTTCTTGTACGGCGGCTATCCCTGCAAGGATTTACGCCACAAGTTTTTGCTGGCGGCGGCCAGCGACGCCGTCGATTTTTCCGACGCCGATTTTCCTAAGGACATAGAAGTAATTCCTCTGCCGGGCCATTTTTTCGACATGGTAGGCTTCCGTACGCCGGACAACACGGTCTTTCTGGCCGACTGCCTCAGCAGCATAGAAAACCTCGATAAATACGCCGTGTCCTTCATTTACGACGTAGCGGCCTATTTAAAGACTCTCGACGCAGTGGAGGCTATGGAGGGGGACGTCTTTGTGCCGTCTCACGCGGCGGCCGGCTCAAAGGAGGATATGCAGAAGCTCGTGCAGGCCAATCGGGACAAGATATATGAAATCAAGGCCTATCTCCTGTCGCTGTGCCAGGAGCCGATGATATTCGAGCATATCCTGCGGAAGGTATTTGACCGGTATCAGCTGGTCATGACGATAGAGCAGTATGTCCTGGTAGGCAGCACGATTCGCTCGTATTTGTCGTGGCTCCGCGATACGGGCGAGATGACCTATGCCTTTGAGGATCATTTGATGGTATGGAAAGCTGTATAATGTGTATATAAGAGTAGGACGACAAGGCGCTTGCGCAGGCAGGCGTCTTTTTTTGTATGAAACATGTCATACAGGTGGATTTATTTGAGAAAAAATTCACGTAGCATATGGGCCATTATTCTGTGCACGAACACATCAACAGAAAGGGCCTATTTTAATTGGATAGCTCGTATATACTATGTAAGCGTCACATAGGTACGGCAGTTTTTATGATATAAATATATCATAAAATTAAAAATAAAATGAAAAGACTATTGCATTTAGCTAACGAATGAGTATAATAAAGGTACAAACAAGGTTTACCAAAATTTTACAGTACTCTTACATGACGAAGGGAAATGTATTGAAAGGACGGGATGACATATGCCAATGGATTCGGCAAATCAGGAAGTTTGGATTGGCGTCGACGTAGGGACGACAGGCGTGCGGGCTATCGCCTACACGGAAGAAGGGACGAACGTCTGCTCTTCCGAAGCATTTTATCCGCTGTTAACGCCTCATCCGGACTGGGCGGAAGAAAGTCCGCTGCAAATTTATGAAGCTATCGAACAGGTCGTGCGCAAGACGGCGGACCAGCTCCGCTACAAGAACAAGGAGCTGGCAGGCGTAGCCCTGAGCACGGTGATGCACAGCTTCGCCGGTCTGGACGATATGAAGGAACCTCTCATGGACATGCAGACCTGGGCCGACAGCCGCAGCACGGGCATCGTGCGGGAAATGAAGAAAAATCCGGAGCTGTGCCGGTCGTTCTACGAACGGACAGGATGCCCCATTCACGCCTGCTATCCCCTGGCGAAGATCATCTGGCTGCGGGAAAACCAGCCGGAGCTGTTCAAACAGATGAAATACGTCGGTTCCTTAAAGGATTATATTTTTTACAACATGACGGGCGAATGGGTTATCGACAAGTCGGCGGCCAGCACGAGCGGCATGTACAACGAGCATACGCTGGACTGGGACGATGAAATCCTGGCGTACGCCGGTGTGACGAAGGACTACATGCCTCCCGTCGTATCGACGACGTACAGCCATCCGCTGACGGACGAAGCGGCGGCGGCCATGCATCTGCCTAAGGGACTGCCCGTCGTTATCGGCGCGACAGACGGCGTATTGGTCAACGTCGGCATCGGCGCTGTCGAACCAGGCCAGCTCAGCGGCACCATCGGCACGAGCGGCGCGCTGCGCATGCTGACGAAGGAACCGATGACGGACCCGCAGATGCGCACGTGGTGCTACAACCTGACCGACGACATGTGGGTAGCCGGCGGCGCTATCAACAACGGCGGCATGATTCTCCGCTGGGTCCGCGACAAGATCTGCCATTACGGCGGCAGCGCCCTGGAAAACCTGGACATCGACCCGTACGACCTCATGACCATGAAGGCGGAACACGTCGACGCCGGCGCCGACGGCCTCATCTGCCTGCCGTACTTTACAGGCGAACGGGCTCCGTACTGGAATTCGGAGCTGCGGGGCATGTTCTTCGGTTTCTCCCTCAACCACAGCCGGTCCCACATGATCCGGGCTGTCATGGAAGGTATCTGCTACAGCCTGAACAGCGTCATGCAGGCCTTGAAGGAATTCGGAGATGTAAAGGATATCCGCGTCAGCGGCAGCTTTACGAAATCGAGATTGTGGATTCAAATCCTGTCGGATGTTCTCAATCAGCCCATTACCTTGCCGGACAACAGCGAAGGCGCGGCATTCGGCGCTGCCGTACTGGGCTTCATTTCCAGCGGCAAGATGAAGAGCATCGCCGATACGGCCCATCTCGTCCATCCGCGCCGCATTTACACGCCGCAGGATGAAAACCGCGAAGTATACGACGAATTGTATGATATTTTCGTCCGCTTGTATCACAACTTACAGACTGAATTTTCCGATATTACGGAATATCAGAAGAAAATATAAGGAAGCAGAGAGGAGATAGATGATTATGGAATTACGGGATATCGGCGTCGTAGGCATGGCTGTCATGGGCAGCAATCTGGCCCTCAATATGGCCGACCACGGCTTTGCCGTATCGGTATACAACTACACGCCGGACTTGACGGAAAAATTTGTAACGGAACGGCCTCATGACAACATTAAAGGCTACTACGACTTGAAGGAATTTATCGGCTCCCTGAAAAAGCCCCGCAAGATCATGCTCATGATCATGGCTGGCGCGCCTGTAGACAGCATGATTGAACAGCTTATTCCCATCCTCGATGCCGGCGACATCATCATCGACGGCGGCAACTCGTACTTCGGCGACACGCGCCGCCGCTGCGAACGCTGCAGCGAAGCAGGCATCCACTTCTACGGCATGGGCATTTCCGGCGGCGAAAACGGCGCCCGCCGCGGCCCGTCCATCATGCCCGGCGGCAACAAGGACACATATCCGGAAATCCAGCCGGTCTATGAAGCCATCGCCGCCAAGGCTGCCGACGGCAAGCCGTGCTGCACCTACATCGGCGAAGACGGTGCAGGCCATTACGTCAAGATGGTCCACAACGGCATCGAATACGCCGATATGCAGCTCATTTCCGAAGCGTACCTGCTCTTGAAATACGTCGGCGGCTACGACAACGCCAAGATTTCGGAAATTTTCCACCAATGGAATCAGGGCGAGCTCAAGAGCTTCCTCATCGGCATTGCCGCCGATATCTTCGCAGAAGACGACGAAGCAGGCGGACAGGTCGTAGACTACATCGTCGACGCTGCCGGCCAGAAGGGCACGGGCCGCTGGACGAGCATCGAATCGATGAAGCAGGGCGTAGATATTTCCATGATTACGGCGGCCTGCAACGCCCGGGTCATGTCCAACCAGCCGGGCCGCAAGGTGGCGCAGGAAGTCATCCATAAGCCGGCTCTTACGAAGCAGGAAGGGGAGGCCTTTATCGAAGCCGTCCGTCAGAGCTTGTACACGGCGAAAATCGTCGCCTACGCCCAGGGCTTCTCGCTGTACCGCAGCGCCTCGGAAACGTACGGCTGGAACCTCGACTACGGCAGCATCGCGTCTATTTTCCGGGCCGGCTGCATCATTCAGGCTGAGTTCCTGAACAAGATTACCGAAGCCTACGAAAAGAACCCGAATCTGGAAAACCTCATGTTCGACGAATTCTTCCTCGACAAGATCAACGCCAATCAGGCCAGCCTGCGCAAGATCGTTTGCCTGGCTGTCAGCGAAGGTATTCCCGTACCGGCTTACGCCAACGCGATGGAATACATCGACGCCTACAGCAGCCCCCGCGTCGGCGCCAACCTCATTCAGGCCCTGCGCGACTACTTCGGCGCCCATACGTTTAAGCGCGTAGATAAAGAAGGTACGTTCCATCATCAGTGGAAGGAACATTATACGAAATAATAGAAGGAGGTCATACTCATGCCGCTAGTCATACTTGCCATCGGTATTCTCGTACTGTTTTTCCTCATCGTCAGAGTCAAGCTGAACAGCTTCCTGGCCCTTCTGGTCGTCGCCGGTCTCGTCGGCCTGGCCGAAGGAATGCCTATCGACAAGCTGATCCCGACTATTGAAAAGGGCTTGGGCGGAACCCTCGGCGGCCTGGCTATCGTCGTTTCCTTCGGCGCTATGCTGGGTAAGCTCATGGCCGAAAGCGGCGGCGCACAGCGCATCGCCACGACGCTCATCAACGTCTTCGGCCGGGAAAAGGTAAAATGGGCCGTCTGCCTGACGGGCTTCATCGTCGGCATCGCCCTGTTCTATGAAATCGGCTTTGTCCTCTTGATTCCTCTCGTATTCACCATCGCTGCAGAAGCGAAGATTCCCCTTCTCGAAGTAGGCATCCCGATGGCCGCGGCCTTGTCGGTCACGCACGGCTTCCTGCCGCCCCATCCCGGCCCGACGGCTATCGCCATCATCTATAACGCCGATATCGGCACGACCCTCGTATACGGCGCGATTATCGCCATCCCGACGGCTATCGTCGCCGGCCCGCTGTATTACAATTTGACGAAGGATATTAACCCGGAAATTCCTAAGGGATTGTACAATCCTAAAATCTTTAAGGACGATGAAATGCCCGGATTCGGCGTTTCCGTTTTCACCGCTCTCGTGCCCGTCGTCCTCATGGCTGCATCGGCTATTGCGAAATTAGCCCTGCCCGAAGCTTCGGGAGCGCGCCATATCCTGACCTTCCTCGGCCAGCCGGACATGGCCCTGACCATCGCTGTGGCCATCGCCATTTACACCTTCGGCCTGGGCCGCGGCAAGAAGATGGATGAAGTCATGAAAATCGTCCAGGACGCTGTCTTGGCTATCGCCATGATCCTCCTCATCGTCGGCGGCGGCGGTGCGCTCAAGCAGGTCCTCATCGACAGCGGCGTCGGTACCTATATCGGTGATTTGGTCGCTGGTGCCGATTTGTCCCCCTTAGTATTGGCTTGGCTCGTGGCCGCCGTTATCCGTACAGCCTGCGGCTCGGCTACCGTCGCGGCCTTGACGGCTGGCGGCATTGCCGCTCCGATCTGTGCGGCTACCGGGGCCAATCCCGAGCTGATGGTACTGGCTACGGGCGCAGGCTCCCTCATCTTCAGCCCGCCTAACGACCCCGGCTTCTGGCTGTTTAAAGAATTCTTCGGCCTGACCGTCAAGGAAACGGTGCGTACCTGGTGCGCGCTGGAAACGATCATCGCCGTCATGGGCCTCCTCGGCGTACTTGTTATCGACGCATTTTTAGTATAAAATTAAATATAGTCATAGAATTACTATGAAAATTTGCAAGGTAGGGGAGACGCGCCTATGGATGAAAAAGCAATCCAGCAATTTCCCGTGCTGCGCAGCGCATACGGCGGTCTGACGAAATCAGAGCGCCGTATTGCCGATTATATCGTCGCTGCGCCGGAAGAAATCATGGAGCAGACTATTTCCGATATTGCCAACGCTACGGAAAGCTCGGAAATTACAGTATCGCGGTTTTGTAAAAAGCTGGGGTTCAGCGGCCTGCAGGAATTGAAGCTGAATCTCATTGCCGGCATGTCGGCGGCAGAAAATAAAGAGTTTCACGACATCCGCAGCGGCGACCGCTGTTCTGTCGTAGCGTCTAAGATGTTTCAAAACATCAGCGACGGCCTGCAGGATACGCTGGCCTTGCTGGACTACGACGCCGTAGATGCTGCGGCCCGTATCCTGCGCCGGGCCCGCCGCGTCGCCGTGTACGGCTTCGGCAACTCGGCGACGGTGTGCCGGGACATCGCTACGCGGTACCTCCGCCTGGGATTGGCCATTCAGGCCTATGCGGACTCGCACATGCAGGTCACGTCGGCGGCCCTTTTGTCGCCGGACGACGCGGTCATCGCCGTCTCCCACAGCGGCGCGTCGCAGGAGCTGCTCCAGTCCGTGCAGGCTGCGAAGGACAGCGGCGCGTCTATCGTCGTCATTACGAGTCATGCCAAATCGCCGCTGGCAAAGCTGGCCGACGTGTGCCTGTGCGGTATGGGCCGCGAAGTCCGCTACTCTTCCGAAGCCGGCGCGTCGCGCCTCATTCACATGGCTATCGGCGACGTCCTGTACACGCGCATCGCCATGGCCGACGCCGAGCTGTTTCAGGACAACATGCAGAAAATGCGGCGGGAAATTACGAAAAAGAGAATATAAAGCATATCCTTCAGGGCCTTGTATGCGAAAAAAGTATACAACTTGCCAAAGAAATGACACACAACTGTAACATTTGTGCTGTATACTATATGTATCAACCAAAGGAAAACACTGGAATGGCAGCTAAAGGAGTGGTACAGATGATGAAGCGCATAAAGAATATTTTGAAGATGACGTTGGTTACGACGTTGGTACTGACGACGTTCAGCGGAGCCGTTGCCGTTCAGGCTGCCGGCCCGAGACACGACCGGCCAGGCTGGGAACAGCGAGACGACCGCCGCGACCATCGCGACAGAGACTGGGATCGCGATAGAAAAGACCATAAGAGCAAAACTCAGGAAGACGCTGACGACGCCAACAAGAAAGCCAACTGGGCTTTGGGCGTAGCCGCCGTCGCAGCGATTATCGCTATCGCCAAATAACATGGCTCCCCTATAGGGGAGGATATGATCTCCCTTTTAATCTCATATAATAAAATACCCGCAGGCAGCGACGACGAGCTGTCGGCGGGTATTTTATTGCCGTCTTGGGCTGGCGGCATATATGGCTTGACTGTAGTTTTTATGATACAATGTTTTCATAGCTTTTAAGAGTGAGGAACAGCAGATGAAACTAATCGTAGGAAACGTCATGCCCGAAGAAACGCGCATGGCTATCATAGAAGACAGTCGTCTCCGCGATTTCGCCGTCGAGCGGAACGACGAGACCCATATTGGCAATCATATTTACAAGGGAACCATACAGAATATCCTGCCGGCCCTGCAGGCGGCCTTTGTCAATATCGGCCGTAAGAAAAACGCCTTTTTGTATCTGGGCGATCTATTTCCCCGGGCGGCGACGAAGGAAGAAATTCAGCAGACCCATATTTCCGTCGGCCAGAGCGTCCTCGTCCAGGTCATCAAGGAGGAACGGGGCAGCAAGGGGGCCAAGGTGACGGCCAATGTCAGCCTGGCCGGGAGATACGCCGTCCTCATGCCGACGGTGGACTACGTCGGCGTGTCGAAAAAGATACGGGACGAAGAAGAACGGAACCGCCTGCGCGATATTACGGCGAAAATCAAGCCGGCCGGCATGGGCCTGATTATCCGTACCGTCGCCAAGGGCGTGTCGGAAGAGGCATTGCTGGCCGATATCCGCTATCTGCTGCGGACGTGGGACAGCGTGCAGCAGCGGTATAAGCTGGCGAAAAAGCCCAAGCTCCTGTACCGTGAGGCCGATTTGGTCATGCGGATGATACGGGATCACTTTACGGCCGACGTAAAAAAAATCATCGTCGACGACAAGGATGCCTACGACCGCATCTGCCAAATCGTGACGGACGACCAGTGGCGCAGCCGCGTCGAGCTGTATCAGGGCGACCAGCCGATTTTTGAATGCTACAATTTAGAAGACGAGCTGCGGCACCTCATGGCTCGTGAAGTCGCGCTGCCGTCGGGAGGCACGCTGGTCTTCGACCATACGGAGGCACTGACGGTCATCGATGTCAACAGCGGCAAGTACACGGGCAACGGCACCCTGCAGGATACGATATTTCACGTCAATAAGGAAGCGGCCGTGGAAATTGCCCGGCAGCTGCGGCTCCGCGATATCGGCGGCATCATCATCATTGATTTCATCGACATGGCCCAGCCTGTGCGGCGCGATGAAATTCTGCAGATACTGGAACGGGAAATGGCCCAGGACTGCACGAAAACCCACGTCCTGGGCATGACGGCCCTGAATCTGGTGGAAATTACCCGCAAGAAGGCCCGGCAGGGCTTGTATCAGGTACAGTTCAGTCCCTGCGATATCTGCGGCGGCTCGGGATATTTGTATTCTCCCGAATCGGTGGCGATCCAGATTATCCGCCGCCTGCGCCATATGGTTCACGTGCGCTATATAAAGGGCGACCTGCTCATCTGCGCTCATGCCGACGTATTAGCCGTCTTAAAAGATAAAAAGCGGCGGGACGAATTGGAGCGGGAGCTGTCACGGACGCTTCATTTCGAAGCGTCAGATCATCCGAACAGAGAAGTATTTTCGATTTTGTCGTATCATGAATAAATGAAAAACAGCTCGACACTATGATGTGCCGGGCTATTTTTTTTGCTCGTCCGTATGCTATTGGAGATAGAACGTCATGGTGACTGTTTCGCTTAACGTATTGGTGCCTGCTTCTACGGGGGCGTAGTCGGCGGCTTTGGCGGACATGCGCAGCGCCGCGCCGGCGTAGCCGTTTTCATAAGACGGCGAGCGGCCGGAAATGCTGATTTCCTTCACCTTGCCGAGGGACATGCCGGCGGCCTGGGCGGCGGCTTCAGCCTGCCGTCTGCCGTTGATGATGGCCTGCTTGACCAGGTTGTCCTTAATCTGTTCGGTCTTTTCGTTGGTGAAGCGGATGCCTTGAATAGAGTTGGCGTTCAGGTTGGCCGCCTTGGCGATGATGCGGGGAATCATGTCGAGGTCGGACACTTTAATTTGCAGATTATTCGTTACGGTGTACGATACGATCTTGCGGCTCTTGCTGTCGTAGTTCGGCGACATGTAGAAGCCCATGGTCTTGAGGTTTTCCGGGGCGATGCCCATAGATTTCATAGCCGCCGTGACCTGGCTCATGACTTCGTTGTTCTGCGTGCGGGCCTGCTGAGCGTCTTCTCCTGTCGTTTCCATGCCGATGGTGACGTAGGCCGTGTCGGGAGCGACTTCCTGCTGGGCGTAGCCCGTGACGTGGATGACCGACGGTTCGGGAGCAGCGGCATAAGACGGGGACATAAAGGCCGTGGAACCGATGAGCAGGGCGGCGACGGCCAAGGCTTTAACGGGATAATATTTCATGATAGGACCTCCTTTTAATTCCATAAGGCTTGTTTATTGGTACGCCTATTATAGCATTTCGCCGGAAGGCCCTTCAATACAAAGGAACGGACTGTGCAGAAACTGTGACAATTATGACAGATAGTTGTGTTTTATTTACTTCCGACGCCGGCTGCGGAAGAAATCGCGCATGATGGCGGCGCATTCGTCGGCCCGGACGCCGGCCGTCACTTCGACGCGGTGGTTCAGGGCCGGATTGTCGACGATTTGAAACAGTGAACGGACGGCGCCGCCCTTTGGATCGTCGCAGCCGTAGACGACGCGGTCGAGGCGGCTGTTGACGATGGCGCCGGCGCACATGGGGCAGGGCTCGACGGTGACGTAGAGGGTGCAGCCCGTGAGCCGCCAGCGGCCCAGAGCCCGGCAAGCTTTTTCGATGGCCAGGAGCTCGGCGTGGGCCGTGGCGCAGGGCAGGGTTTCGCGCAGGTTGTAGGCCCGGGCAATGGCCTTCTTTTGATAAATGACGACGGCGCCTACGGGAATTTCCCCGACGGCGGCGGCGATTTTCGCTTCTTCTATGGCTTTGCCCATGTAAAATTCGTCTTTTGTCATGACGTGTCTTGATTCTCCCTATATAATATAGTATGGTAAGGTATGTATTATATTATTTTACTAAATCGAGGTGTCCTATGCAATCTATTTGGTGGCAGGTTTTTGATATATTGGGAACGTCGGCCTTCGCCTTGTCGGGGGCGCTGGTGGCGATTTCCCGGCGCATGGATCTATTCGGCATCTTCGTCCTGGCGGCTGCGACGGCTGTCGGCGGAGGGATTGTCCGCGACCTGATGCTGGGCCATACGCCGCCGTCGGCCTTCCGCACGACGCTGTATGTATGGATTATCGTTCTTTCTATCGTCGCCGTCGTCTTGTTTATCCGCTACGTCAACGTGTCGTCGCGTCAGCGTCTGATTCATCAAATGGAATCGGTCTATCTCGTCTGCGACGCCATCGGCCTGGGTTCCTTTACCGTCACGGGGACGCTCATGGGATTTTATTACTATCCCCAGTACTGGGTGCTGAACGTCACCCTCGGCGTGCTGACCGCCGTCGGCGGAGGCGTCGTCCGCGACGTGCTGGCCGGGCAGATACCGGGCGTATTGAAAAAGGAAATTTATGCGACGGCGGCCTTGGCCGGGGCGTGCATATTGCTGTCCGTGCACATCTATTGGGGCTTTACCATATACGCTGCGTCGACCTTGAGCTTTGCTTTTACGGTCTGCCTGCGGCTAGTTGCCGTGCGCTTTCACTGGAACTTGCCCCGCGTGCGCAGGACGACGAAGAGTTCCATTTTTTAACGGAGTTTGCTATAATCATTACAATGATTTCATTATATTATACAAGGAAGTGGTACTTTTGAAAGGTTGGCAAAAAGCCGTAGGCGCCGCCGTCTTGTCCATGCTCATGAGCGTTGGGCCGACGGCGATGGCGCGGACGATTTTATATGTGCCTCAGGATAATCGTCCCGTCGATCTGGCGTATACGGTCAACACGGCGGAAGACGCGGGATATACAGTTCTTACGCCGCCGGAGCAATATTTGTCCGGGTCCAATTTTCAAGGTTCGCCGGACCGGCTCCTGCGCTGGGTCAACGAGAACGCCGGCCTGGCCGATGCAATGGTCTTATCTATTGATTCTCTAGTATACGGCGGTCTCGTCGATTCGCGGAAGCATAATTTCGACATGGAAACCCTCGTCGAACGGCTGGAAAAGGTGGAACACCTGCATAAGCTTCATAAAAACGTACCTATTTACGCTTTCAGCACCGTTATGCGCAGCCCCTGGGCCGGCGGCAAGGGCGTAGAGCCTGATTATTACCTGAAAATGGGGACGGATATGTATCAGCTGGCGGCCCTGCAGGCTAAGATGGACGTAGATAACCTGACGCCCCAGGAGCGAAGCAGCTGGTTTGCCGTCATGCGCCGTATTCCTTTGGAATATCTGCAGGACTGGTATAATCGCCGGCAGAAGAACATGATGATCAATTACCGCCTTATTCAGGATGCTAAGAAGGGGATTTTCAAATATTACAGCCTGGGCCATGACGATAATTCCGTCAATACCCAGTCGTCCCTCGAATCGAAGTATTTGGAAATGGCCGGCGCCGACGTGCCTAAGACGTCCTTCGGCTCTTTCCCCGGCGCAGACCAGCTGGGGCTGCTGCTCATTACGCGGGCAAATAATGATTTTACGAACTATCATCCCAAGGTCACGGTGATTTACCCCCTGGGCGGTGGCGAAAAGACCGTGCCGAGCTACGACGGACAGGCTATCGGCAAGACGATTGCTGCGCATATCGAGGCGATTGGCGGGACGGTAACAGAAACGGAACGGCCCGATTTACTGCTGGCAGTGAACACGCCCCTTACGTCGTCGACGAGCGAATCGGGGAATTTTGAAAACTTCCCCATCATGCTGCAGTCGACGCGGGAATTCCTGACGCAGATCGAAACGGCCGTCAAGGCCGGCATTCCCGTCAGCCTCGTCGATATGGCCTTTTCCAACGGCTCGGACAATACCCTCGTATACGGCTTATATCAGGACAAGATGATGTACCGTTTGGCGGCGTACAACGGCTGGAACACGGCGAGCAATTCCGTCGGCTACGGCTTGTCTCAGGGCGTCTTGTCGCGGTATATGACGCCGGAAGCCCACCGCGACATGCTGACGACGCAGTATCTGGACAACTGGGCCTATCAGGCCAACGTGCGCGACTATATTTCCCGCATGGACCAGAAGCTGGAAGCCGGTACAGTGAAGCGCTATTATCCGACGGGCATGAGGGAGCTTCAGAGCCTGACGAAGGAACAGCTCCAGCGCTATGCCGGCACGTATTTGGGCGTCGACCCGCGGACAGTCGACGTGACTTTGCCGTGGAACCGCTTGTTTGAAGTATACGTAGACGTCCACGATAAGCCCGATGTCGATTTGGAATGGCGGGAACGGCAGAAATTGAAGCAGAAAGAGCTGGACCGTCTGGGAAAAATCCTGAACGACGCCAAGAAAGCCCTGGAAGACGCGAAGAAGGCGGCTAAGGGCGGCAAGGTGGACCCGGCCTTGGAAAAACGGCTGAAAGATGCCGAAGCCGACGCGAAAGCCGCCTATGAAGCGGAAAAGCAGGCTCAGGAATTGAACGCCAAGGAAGAAGCGGCCCAGAAAAACCGCACGTGGGCTCCTAAGTAATCGAAAGGGGAGGGCGCGGCGAGCCGCATTGTGCCGACAATGACATCGTGCTGTAACAAAATTGTAACAATTATTAGCTATACTATTCATATACCAAAGGTATTTGAATAAAGGGAGCTGATATACGATGAAATTGAAAGATTCGCTGCGCAAAAAGATTATAGCATCTGTTATGACCGGCGTCATGGCCGTCGTCGTAGCCGCGCCGTATTCTATGGTTTCGGCTGCCGATATGACCCATGGAAGACTGCCTGTCAAAGCCGTTCAAAAGGACGGGCCTAAGCATGATAACGACATGCGGAAGCCGGGAGACCGGAAAGACGTGCGTAAGGACGTTCGGAAAGATGTCAAAAAAGACCGCAAGGCCGATAAAAAAGACATAAAGAAAGAAGTAAAGAAGGATGCAAAGAAGCCCGGTGTCATGAAGAAGCAGCCGCCTAAGAAGGGCGACGTCAGAAACGGCAAGGATACGGTCAGGCACGACCAGAAGGGCCATGGCGACAAGAAAGATGCGCCGCGCCGCGGACGGGCTTAATAGAAATCAGACGGGCGAGGGGAGGACTATACTCCCTGCGCAGCTAGGCATATGAAACCACAGAAAGCGTGAAGGAGCTGAATCATATGAAAACGACAACATGGCGTAAGAAATTGGCATCTTTTGCATTAGTAGGCGCTGCAGCCGCCGTTATGACGGTCATGCCGAACAGCCAGGCTTCGGCCGCCGACATGCGTCCCGGCCCGCCGCCTCCGCCGCACCGCATCGGTATGGAAGGACCGGGGTTCCACAGCACCTTTGATTTTTCCCATCGCGTGCAGGCTATGGTACGGGACGGCAAGATTACGCAGGAACAGGCCTTTAAACTGTATGATGAAATGAAACGGTTTGAACGGAAGGGGCAGCGGGACCATCGGCGGTTTATGCATAAGCTTCCCGACAGGACGGGCATTTCTGAAGATACGCTGAAGGAATTGTTCGCGCCGCCTCAGAGAGGTCAGAAGTTTAGAGACGGCAAAAAGCATCGTCCGGCACCGCCTCATCGCCGCGGCGACCGCCGGTAGGCTCATGGCTATGGAGAGTCGGAACGACGGCTCCGGGCATTGGCAATACAGCCGTAATGCGGTATAATACTGCCTATGGAACATAACAATAAGTATTCAGAAAAAAACAAAGAACATAAGGAAACGCAGGAAGTACGCAATACAGCTCCGGGCCGCCGAAAACGGCGCGCCGCAGGGGCTGTTCTTTGCGCGCTTCTTTTATCTGCGGCCTTCGTGGCGGCGGCCTATGGCGCGCCGAGTCTTTTCCTGCCGGAAAAACGAGGCTACGTCCATGTTCGCAGCGATATGACGGCGTCGGAAGTAGCCGATATGCTCAGCGAACAGGGGTATATTGCCAGCCCCCTCCTGTTCCGCGCGGCGGCCGTGGCTACGGGGCAGGCCGGCGATATCAAGGAAGGCGAGTACGTCATCGATACGTCTATGAGCGTCCACTCTATCCTGGAAAAGCTGACCAGCGGCAAGTCGGAGGCCCTGCGCCTGGTCGTTCCCGAGGGCTACACGGTGTGGCGCATTGCCAAGGAAGTGGCGGCTATGGGAAAAATTTCCGAAAAGGATTTCCTAGCGGCGGCTAAAAAGGAAGAATATCTCTATCCGTATATGAAGAGCCATCGCGACGTAACCTTCCCGACAGAGGGCTTCCTCTTTCCCGACACGTATTTTATTCCCCTGAACGCGACGGCCGACGACATCGTCAAGATGATGCTGAAAAACTTCGACGACCATCTGACGGAGGAAATGAAAAAGGGCATCGACGAGGAAAACCTGTCTATTTACCAGTTTGTCACCTTGGCATCGCTCATCGAAAAGGAAGCGAAGTACGAAAAGGACCGGCCCCTCATCGCCTCGGTATTCCTCAACCGCTTGGACAAGCACATGAAGCTCCAGTCTGACGCCAGCATTTCCTATGCCATGGGGACGCACAAGGCGGCGTACAGCATCGCCGAGACGCGCTACGATTCGCCTTATAATACGTATATGTACGAAGGCCTGCCGCCGGGACCGATCGGCAATCCCGGCATGGACTGCATGAACGCCGTACTGAAAGCGCCTCATACGTCGTATTTGTATTTCGTAGCCGATGAAGACGGCCACAACTACTTTGCCGCGACGTACGAAGAGCACATGAAAAACGTAGAGGAGCATATGCCATGACGGAGCTGTGGGCAGAGATGAAGGCCTATGCCAAAATCCACCAGGTTCCGATTTTGCGCGACGCCGAGCTGCCCTTATTCCGCGGCCTGGTGACGGCGGCTCGTCCGTCGTCGGTTTTGGAAGTCGGCGCGGCTATTGGGTACTCGACTTTGCAGATAGCCTCGTGCCTTACGGCGGAAAGCCGTATTACGACAATTGAAATCGATGCGGAACGGATTGCCGCGGCCCGGGATTTCATCGGCCGCTCGCCCTATGGAGAGATGATACGCCTCCTCGAAGGAGACGGCACGGCCCTCCTCGACGAGCTGGACGAGACGTGGGATTTCGTTTTCCTCGACGGCCCGAAGGGCCAGTATTCGCGGCAGCTGGCAAAAATCATGCCCAAGCTGCGGCCCGGCGCCGTCGTCGTAGCCGATAATATAAGCTATCATGATATGTTTTATATCGAAGGGACGGTACCTCATAAGCACCGCACGGCCATAGGCCGCCTGCACGAATTTTTGGACATGATCTATGACGATGACCGTTTTGAATCGGTATTTTTTGAAAATGGAGACGGCATGACCGTTTCCCGATGGAAAGGATAGATAATACGCATGCAGAAAATGGAGTTGCTGGCTCCGGCCGGCAATATGGATAAATTGAAAATGGCCCTGCTGTACGGGGCTGACGCCGTGTATTTAGGCGGCAAGTCGTTTGGGCTGCGGGCTTTCAGCGACAATTTTTCCCTGGAAGAAATGGAAGAAGCTGTCCGCTACGCCCACGAGTTGGGGAAGAAGGTTCACGTGACCGTCAATATCTTTCCCCACAACGCCGACTTAAACGGTTTGCCCGAATACTTGACCAGCCTGCGGGATATTCATGTCGACGCCGTGCTCATCGCCGACCCCGGTATTTTTAGCCTGGCCCGGCAAATCGTACCCGACTTGCCCGTTCATATTTCGACGCAGGCCAACGTGACCAACTGGGCGTCGGCGAAGTTTTGGCATGATGCCGGCGCAAAGCGCGTCGTCATGGCCCGCGAGGTCAGCTTAAAGGACGTAAAGGCCATTCACGATAAGGTGCCCGTCGAGCTGGAAGGCTTCGTGCACGGTGCGATGTGCATTTCCTATTCGGGGCGCTGCCTGCTGAGCAATTACTTTACGGAAAACCGCGATTCCAACCGAGGCCAGTGCGTCCAGTGCTGCCGGTTTAAGTACAACGTCGTCGAAGAAAAGCGGCCGGGCCAGTATTTCCCGGTCATGGAAGACGAACGGGGCACGTATATCTTCAATTCCAAGGACCTGTGCCTTCTGCCGTATCTGCCCGACTTGTACAACGCCGGCTTGTGCAGCCTGAAAATCGAGGGGCGCATGAAGAGCGTTCACTACGTCGCGACGGTCGTCAAGGTATACCGTCAGGCCATCGACGCCTATGAACGGGACCCGGAACATTTCCGCGTCCTGCCTGAATGGGTAGAAGAATTGGAAAAAATTTCTCACCGCCCCTATACGCGGGGCTTTTCCGTGTCCCGTCCGACGGAAGCCGATCAGGTGTACAGCCATTCGAGCAATACGCAGACTCATGAATTCATCGGCCTCGTCCGCTCGTATGATGCAGAGCGGAAGCTGGCCTGGATTGAGCAGCGCAACCATTTCAAAGTCGGACAGACCGTCGAATTTCTCCAGCCTAAGGGAAAGCTGATTCGCTGCACTATCAGCCGGATTCTCGATGAAGACGGACAGGACCTCGACGCGGCCCGCCATGCCCAGCAGGTCGTCGCCGTTCCCGTAGACGAGCCGTTGGAGGCCTATTCTATGATGCGCCGGGAGATGAAACGCCATGCTTGAGCCGGAATGGGTGTATTTCCGCATTCCTCCGCAGGAAATGACGTATCTCACGCGGATTCTTGAGGGCTGCGAGTATTTGGGCGTCGTTACTGCAATAGATGGAAAAGCTGGCGTCGGCTTCGTGCGGACGACGGCCGATACGGCGGCGGAGACGCGGGACGTCCTGCTGTCTCTGCCCTTTCCTGTCACCTTGCTTTCGCATGAGGAAGCCTGTCGTTGGCAAGCAGGGAAAGAATAAATTATCAATTTATAAATATTTAATATGCATGAAAAGTTACGGAACCGCGTCTGCTTGGCAGAGGCGGTTTTTTGTTGCGAAACGGTAATCTTTCCGTAAAAAGTCAATAATATCTGTGAAAAAGACGTAATTTGCAGCGCGATTTACTCTTAATTTTCTTGGCAAAATGTTGTATAATTAGCGTATATTATTTAAAATATGCATAGCTATTCGCGGAAGTATATTTATAAAAGAAAATCCTATAGCATATAGACATAACGCACGCGTTTGACAGAGTATGACTGGGATTTTCTTGACGTGAGGAGGAATTTTATATGAGAAAATCCAATTGTCTGGCAATGATTCTGGCTGGCGGGCGAGGGAGCCGTCTGGGCGTCCTGACGAAAGATCAGGCCAAGCCCGGACTCTTGTTCGGTGGCAAATACCGCATTATCGACTTTCCGCTCAGTAACTGCCGCAACTCCGGCATCAACACCGTCGGCATCCTGACCCAGTACCAGCCGCTGGAACTGAACTGGTATGTCGGCAACGGCAGCTCGTGGGACTTGGATTCCGATCGGGGCGGTGCATATATCCTGCCGCCGTATGAAAGCGACGGCGGTTCCAACTGGTACCGCGGCACGGCCGACGCTATTTATCAGAACTTGAATTTCGTCGAAATGGTCGGAGACGACTACGTCCTCATCTTGTCGGGCGACCATATCTATTCTATGGACTACGCTAAGATGCTGGCCTTCCACAAAAAGCATCAGGCGAAAGTCACCATCGCGACGATCCGCGTTCCCTGGGACGAAGCCAGCCGCTTCGGCATCATGGTCGCCGACGAAACGATGCGCATCAATAAATTCCAGGAAAAACCGGCCAAGCCCGAAAGCAACCTGGCTTCCATGGGCATTTATATCTTCGACCGCGACGTATTGGAAAGCTATTTGAAAGCCGACGCGAAGGATGAAAAATCGGAACACGACTTTGGCAAAAACGTCATTCCCGCTATGCTGAAGGACAAGCTGCCCCTGTACGCCTATCCCTTTGAAGGCTATTGGAAGGACGTCGGAACGATCGACAGCCTGTGGCAGGCCAATATGGACCTCATTGCCGACGAACCGCCCCTCGACCTGAACAATCCGGCATGGCGTATTTATTCTGCCAGCCAGAGCATGCCGCCTCATTTCGTAGGACCCGAAGGCAGCGCCAAGAGCTCTATCGTCGCCGAAGGCTCGGCTATCCTGGGCAACGTCATAAACTCGATCATCTTCTATGACGTGACGATTGAAAAAGGCGCAAAGGTAAGCAATTCCGTCATCCTGCCGGGCACGGTCATCAAGAAGGGCGCCGTCGTCGACAAGGCGATTATCGGCGAACGCTGCGTCATCCATGACGGCGCCGTCGTACAGAACGAAGACGGCTCTATCGCCGTATTGGGCAGAAACGAAGAAAAGCTGGCAGCTAAAAAAGGGGAGGCATAACATATGAACAGCAACATGATTGCAATAATTAACCTTAGAAACGAAAGCCCGCTCCGCGAGCTCAATGAAAAACGGCCCTTGGCGACCATTCCCGTAGGCGGCAAATTCCGCCTCATCGACTTTACGCTGTCCAATTTGGTCAACGCCGGCGTATCGCAGGTCGGACTCTTGTTGTCGGCCCAGTCGCGCTCCGTATTGGACCATATCCGCTCAGGTAAGGAATGGGGCCTGGCCCGCAAAGGAGACGGCTTGTTCTATCTGCCGGAAGAAGTAGAAGACGTCGTTCATCCTACGGAAGGCGACGTACCGGCTTATTATAAAAACCTCATGTTCGTCGAACGGGGCAATAAGCCGTATATCTTGCTGACGGGCTGCGACATGGTGCAGAACATCGATTACGACGAAGTGCTCCATTTCCATCGCCGTCACAACGCCGACGTCACCCTCGTTTACCAGAAGCAGAAATACGAATTTAACCGCAGCGGCTACGCCCTGAATATCGGCGAAAACGACCGCGTCCTGGACATCGAATCGCGGGAAACGCTGGCGGCCGGCGAAAACCTGTACCAGCGGGGCGTCCTCATCGACAGCAAGGTCTTTGAAAGCTGCATCCGCAAGGCCTATACGCAGGGCTACAACTACCTGATTACGGACGTGCTGAAGCGCAATGTAGACCGCCTGCGCATTTTCGGTTATAATTATCAAGGATATGCGAAGCGGATCGACACCATCGATTCGTACTTCCAGGTCAATATGGACCTGCTCGACGCCAAGACGTGGCACGACTTGTTCCTCAAGGACAAGCAGCACCACATCTACACGAAGATCAAAGACGAAGCGCCGGCTAAGTACATGGAAGAATCGCATGTCAGCAATTCTCTCGTAGCAAACGGCTGCATTATCGAAGGCCGCGTCGAAAATTCCATCTTGTTCCGTAAGGTCAAGGTCGGCAAGAACGCCGTCATCCGCAACAGCATCATCATGCAGCATACGGGCATCGGCGACGACGCCCAGCTCGACTACGTCGTATGCGATAAGAACGCCGTAGTGCAGCCCGAGGCCATTTTGTCCGGCACCAAGGACAAACCGCTGTGCATCGGAAAATGCACTGTAATTTAAGAAGAGGTATAGAAGAACAATGAAAAAATGGCAGGATAAGGAAGAATTCAAGAAGATATTTACTGAAAAGGCGCATGTCTTGTGGGAAAAAGAGCTCAGAGATCTGACGCTCAACGAAGTATACCAGACGATTGCCTACATGATACGCGACTTGGTCAGTGAAGATTGGATTCGTACGAACGA
This sequence comes from Megasphaera sp. An286, assembly GCF_002163455.1. Lineage (NCBI taxonomy): Bacteria > Bacillati > Bacillota > Negativicutes > Veillonellales > Veillonellaceae > Megasphaera > Megasphaera sp. An286. Next base: position 23,117 of record NZ_NFIY01000004.1, read on the forward strand.
AGTGTACGCCGAGCAAAAGGCGAAACAGGTCTATTATTTCTCGATTGAATTTTTGCTGGGACGCTTGCTCCAGTCCAACCTCATCGGCATCGGCTTGGAAGACATTTGCCGGCAGGGCTTGGAAGATCTGGGCTGGAAGCTGGAAGACGTCGTTCCGCAGGAACGGGACCCGGGCTTGGGCAACGGCGGCTTAGGCCGTCTGGCAGCCTGCTTCATCGACTCCCTGGCGGCGCTGCAGCTGCCGGGACATGGATGCAGCATCCGCTACCAGTACGGGCTGTTCAACCAGCGCATCGTCGACGGCCAGCAGGTAGAGCTTCCTGACAACTGGCTGGTCAACGGCTATCCCTGGGAAGTCAAGCGAGTAGATAAGGCCGTAAACGTCCGCTTCGGCGGCAACGCCTACATGCGGCCGACGGAAGACGGAGAGCTCGAATGCGTTCACGAAAATTATTCGTCTGTCCGCGCCGTCCCGTACGACGTTCCTGTCATTGGCTATCATAACGACACCGTCAATACGCTGCGCCTGTGGCGGGCCGAATACTCCCGGGAAGATTTGTACCGCGAGCTGACCCTCGGCGACCGCCACCGGGCGTTCCGTTACAAGAACAACGTACAGCTCATTTCCCGCTTCCTCTATCCGGAAGACAGCACGGAAGAAGGCCGCCGCCTGCGCCTGATGCAGGAATACTTCATGGTTTCGGCAGGCCTGCAGAGTATCGTACGCCACTATAAGAGAAAATACAAGGAAAGCATGTACAAGTTCGACCAGTACATCGCCATCCACATCAACGACACTCATCCGGCTCTGGTCGTGCCGGAACTGATGCGCATCCTCCTCGACGAGGAAGGCATGGCCTGGGAAGACGCATGGGATATTACGTGCCGCACCGTGGCTTATACGAATCACACGATTTTGCCGGAAGCCATGGAAAAATGGTCTATCCCCATGTTCCAGTCGCTCCTGCCGCGCATTTATCTCATCGTCGAAGAAATCAACAACCGCTGGCTCAAGGAAGTGCGCCGCCTCTATCCGGGCGACGAAAACAAGGCCCGCAGCGTAGCCATCCTTTGGGACGGCCAGGTTCACATGGCTCATTTGTCCGTATTGGGCAGCCACAGCGTCAACGGCGTTGCGGAAATCCACTCGCAGATCCTGAAGGATTCGACGCTCCATCAGTTCTATACGATTTTCCCGAACCGTTTCTCCAACAAGACCAACGGCGTTACGCACCGCCGCTGGCTTATCGAAGCCAATCCGCAGCTGTCGAACCTCATCGATGAAGCCATCGGCGACGAATGGCGCCTCGAACCGTCCAAGCTCATCCGCTTGAAGACCGTCTCCAGCGACAGCGCCTTCCTGGATAAGCTGGCTAAGGTGAAGAAAGCCCGCAAGGAAATTCTGGCTGACTATATCAAGAAGGAATACGATACGAATATCGCCGTCGATTCGATTTTCGACATTCAGATCAAGCGCATTCATCTATACAAACGGCAGCTGTTGAATATCCTCGGCATCCTTCACCTGTACTATACGCTGAAAGCAAATCCGGACCTGCGCGTCCGCCCGCACACGTTCCTGTTCGGCGGCAAGGCTGCGGCGGGCTACGGCGAAGCCAAGCAGACGATCAAGCTTATCAACGTCGTGGCCAATATGATCAACCGCGACAAGCAGGTGAACAAGCAGCTGAAGGTACTGTTCCTGGAAAACTACAACGTCTCCTTGGGACAGCTCCTGTTCCCGGCGGCCGACGTGAGCGAGCAGATCTCCACGGCCGGCAAGGAAGCGTCCGGCACGGGCAATATGAAATTCATGATGAACGGGGCCATTACGCTGGGCACGATGGACGGGGCCAACGTAGAAATCTGCCGCGAAGTCGGCATGGAACACTGCGTCATCTTCGGCCTGCGGGCGGAAGAAGTCATGAATTACTACATGCACGGCGGCTATTCGTCGTGGAATATGTACAGCTCGGACCCGCGCATCCGCCAGCTCATGAACTCGCTCGTAGACGGTTCCATCAACGGCGAACATTTCGGCATGCTGTACGAATCGCTGCTGGACCGCAACGACGAATTCTTCGTCCTCAAGGATTTCGCCGCTTATTGCGAGGCCCATACGGAAATATCCCGCCGCTACGCAAACCAAAAGCAGTGGTTCCATTCCAGCGCCATCAATATCGCCCATTCGGGCTACTTCTCCAGCGACAGGACGATTCAGCAGTATGCATCTGACATTTGGCGTATTAAATCCGTCAAGGTATAATCAGTCAGGGGGAATGCTTACATGAAACTCAGTGCAATTGACGAATACGGTACGTTTCTGTACCATCAGGGAACAAACTACGCCAGCTACCGTTTGTTCGGCGCTCATTTTACCGTTCTCCGCCGCAGATCGTGCGTGCGCTTTTCCGTATGGGCTCCTCATGCCCAGAAGGTAAGCGTCGTCGGCGATTTCAACCAGTGGGACATAGAAGCCAATCCTATGGAACGGTGCGGCGCCGGCAACGGCATCTGGGTTACGTATATCGAGGGCCTGCAGGAAGGGGATATTTACAAATACGCCGTTACGACGGCGTCTGGCGAAGTGCTCATGAAGAGCGATCCCTATGCCTTCTGGTCGGAAGTGCGCCCCAACACGGCCTCTAAAATCACCAAGCTCCGCTATACGTGGAAGGACAAAAAATGGCAGAACAGCCGCGAGCAGTACGACTCGTACCGCAAGCCTATGCTGACCTACGAAGTGCATCTCGGCTCGTGGTGCCGCGACGAAGAAGGCAATATGCTGACGTACCGCGAAATCGCCGACAAGCTCGTGGAATACGTCACGTCTATGAACTATACGCACATCGAAATCATGCCACTGTGCGAATATCCCTTCGACGGCTCGTGGGGCTATCAGGCGACGGGGTACTTCTCGGCGACGAGCCGCTACGGCGAGCCGGAAGACTTCATGTACCTCGTCGACACATGCCATAAGCACGGCATCGGCGTCATCCTCGACTGGGTGCCGGGCCATTTCTGCCGCGATGCCCACGGTCTGCGCTATTTCGACGGCGAGCCCTGCTATGAATCGGGCAACCCCATGCTGGCAGAAAACAAAGAATGGGATACGATGAATTTCGACTATGGACGGACGGAAGTACAGTCCTTCCTCATTTCCAGCGCCATGTTCTGGCTCAGCCAGTTCCACATCGACGGCCTGCGCATCGACGCCGTGGCCAACATGCTGTATCTCGACTACGGCCATCCCGATGGAAATTGGCAGCCCAATAAGTACGGCGGCCGGGAAAACCTCGAAGCCATCGACTTCCTGCGCAATTTAAATAAAGCTGTGTTCAGCGAATTTCCCCATGCCCTCATGATTGCCGAAGAATCGTCGGCCTGGCCGCTGGTGACCAAGCCTGTCGACGTCGGCGGCCTGGGATTCAACTATAAGTGGAATATGGGCTGGATGAACGACATGCTCCGCTACATGTCCATGGACCCGCTGTTCCGCAAGGATAATCACAATCTCGTTACGTTTTCCCTGTGCTACGCCTTTTCGGAAAACTTCATCCTGCCTTTGTCGCACGACGAAGTCGTCCACGGCAAGCACTCGCTCTTGGACAAGATGCCCGGCGACTACTGGCAGAAATTTGCCGGCCTGCGGGCTTTCTACGGCTACTGGATGTCTCATCCCGGCAAGAAGCTCCTGTTCATGGGCAGCGACTTCGGCCAGTTCATCGAATGGAAATACGACGACAGCCTCGACTGGCATCTGCTCGAATATCCCATGCACAAGGCCATGCACGACTACGTCAAGGAGCTGAATACGTATTATGTAGAGCATCCTGAATTCTGGGAAGAAGACTGCGACTGGTCGGGCTTTTCGTGGATCAGCTGCGACGACCGCGACAACAGCGTCATCGCTTTCTTCCGCAGCGGCCAGGAAACAGACGACATGACCGTCGTCGTATGCAACTTCACACCTGTCGTCCGCCATTCGTACCGCTTCGGCGTGCCGCGCAAGGGGACGTATGTCGAAGTATTCAACAGCGATTCCGAAGCCTTCGGCGGCTCCAACGTCCTCAACGAAGGCGAATTTGAAGCGCAGGATATTCCCATGCACGGCATGGAACAGTCTCTGGAGCTGACGCTGCCGCCGCTGGCGACTATATATTTACAGCTCAAGACGTCGGCCGATAAAAAAAAATCTCTGAAGGCTGGCAGCAGTACTGCCAAGACGCGGAAGACGACTGGCTCGGCTAAAAAGGCCAAGAGCAGCGAAAAGAAACCAGCTTCCAAGACGACGAGAAAACGCGCCGTTAAAAAGACGACGAAAAGCGACGCGGCGAAATAAATAGTAAACTGCATTCCAAAGGGAAAGTGGGGGAGTTAAGATGGAAAAAATATTATTCGTGGCGTCAGAAGCCGTGCCTTTTATCAAGACGGGCGGCTTAGCCGACGTCATGGGCGCTTTACCGAAGGAATTGGCCGCCAAGGGCATGGACGTCCGCCTGGTCATTCCGAAATACAGCCTGATTAAAGACGAAGCAAAGCAGCAGATGAAGCAGGTGACGACGGGGATCGTCAACCTGGCCTGGCGTCAGCTGTACTACGGCGTCGACGAAATCGATATGGACGGCGTCAAGGTATATTTCATCGACAATGAATGGTACTTCAAGCGCGACCGCCTGTACGGCTATGCCGACGACGACGAACGGTTCGCCTATTTCTGCCGCGCCGTGCTGACGATGCTGCCGCGCATCGGCTTCCAGCCCGACATCATTCACGGCAACGACTGGCATACGGGTATGCTGGGCGTCTTCTTGAAGGAAGATTTCTACCATGACGATTTCTACAAGAATATGAAATTCGTCTATACCATTCATAACCTGAAATATCAGGGGATTTATCCGGCGTCTATCATGCAGGATATCATCGGCCTGCCGCAGCACTTGTTCGACAATGGCAATCTGGAATGCGACGACTGCGTGAACTACATGAAATCGGGCATGGTCTACGCCGACTACATCACGACGGTCAGCCCGACGTACGCTCAGGAAATTACCTATCCGTACTTCGGCGAACGGCTGGACGGCTATATCCGCAGCAATCAGGACAAGGTCGTCGGCATTATCAACGGCCTCGACGAAGATGCCTATAATCCCGAAACGGACCCCTATATTGCCCAAACGTATACGTCGAAGGACGCCCGCGCCGGCAAGCGCGTCAACAAGGACGCCCTGCGCAAGGAATTGGGGCTGCGCATCAAGCGCGGCGTGCCCATGGTCGCCATGGTATCGCGCCTCGTCGAAGACAAGGGCATGGATTTGGTAACGCGCATTATGGACGAGCTCGTCGAAGACGACGTACAGCTGGTTATCGTCGGGACCGGCGACTGGCAGTATGAAGAAGCCTTCCGCGATTTGGCCCGCCGCTATCCGACAAAGGTATCGGCCAACATCATGTTCAACGAAGGCCTGGCGCACCGCGTCTATGCGGCGGCGGATATCTTCCTCATGCCCTCGCGGTATGAACCGTGCGGACTGAGTCAGCTCATCGCCCTGAGATACGGCGCCGTGCCCGTCGTCCGCGAAACGGGCGGCCTGCGAGACACCGTCGTTCCCTTTGATAAATACAAAAATCAGGGCAACGGTCTGACGTTCCCGAACTTCAATGCTCATGAACTGTTGTTTACGGCAAAGACGGCTTTGGGATACTACGAAGATACTGCCTTGTGGGATCACATCGTCAAGAACGCCATGGAAAGCGACTACAGCTGGAAGCGTTCGGCTCAGGCGTATGCAGACTTGTACAAAAAGGTATTGAACCGATAAGAACAATACAGCCAAATCCCCCGCCGTACTTGCTCGGCGGGGGATTTTACAAAAAAGGAGATTTCATGGATTTAGGACTGTATCACAATTCACATGAATTTTATTGCCGCTCTGTTTTCGGCGCCGTTCCCTCGGGCAGCCAGGTCGTCCTGCGCCTGCGGGCCGACAAAAATATAGAAGAAAACTGGCAGGCCAGCGTGCGCCTGTGGCAGAGCAACGCCGGCGAAACGATCGTTCCCATGACCTGGGAAGGCGAGGCCTTCAAGGCGACGCTGACCATGCCGGATAAGGGGTGCCTCCTTTGGTACTATTTCATCGTTTCCTACGACGGCAAGACCGTCTATTACGGCAATAACCACGAGCAGCTCGGCGGCAAGGGCCGCATTACGGCTCAGGAGCCGCCGTCCTATCAGATTACCGTATACGATAAGGACGTCAAGACGCCGGACTGGTTCAAGAATGCCATCGTCTATCAGATTTTTCCCGACCGGTTCCGCCGCGGCAAGGACACGACGGCGGTGCTTACGGGCAAGACGGGCGCCGTCATTCACAGCGACTGGGACGACATACCGGCCTATTGGAAGAACCCCGATACGGGAGAGATTGCCTTTTACGATTTTTACGGCGGCAACCTGGCGGGTATCCGGGAAAAGTTTTCGTATCTGAAAGAATTAGGCGTTACGGCGATTTACCTCAACCCTATTTTTGAAAGCTGCACGAACCATCGCTACAGCACGGCCGATTACCACCGCGTCGATCCCTTCCTGGGGACGAACGAAGAGTTTGCCGCGTTCTGCCGGGCAGCTAAGGACGAGGGTCTGGCCGTCATCCTGGACGGCGTGTTCAGCCATACGGGGGCCGACAGCATTTATTTCAACCGCTTCGGCCATTACGACAGCGTCGGCGCCTACCAGTCCAAGGAATCGCCGTACTATTCGTGGTACCGGTTTAAGGAATACCCGAACGACTACGAGTCGTGGTGGGGCGTCATGGATTTGCCAAACGTAGAGGAAACAGAGCCGTCGTATATGGATTTTGTCATCCATAACGACGACAGCGTGCTGCGCTACTGGATGCGCCAGGGCATCAGCGGCTGGCGTCTCGACGTCGTCGACGAGCTGCCGGCGGCGTTTCTCCGCGATTTCTATAAGACGCTGAAGGAAGAAAACCCCGAGGCCGTGCTCATTGGAGAAGTGTGGGAAGACGCGTCGAATAAGATCAGCTACGGCGAACAGCGCGAATACCTGTGCGGCTATGAGCTCGACAGCGCCATGAACTACGCCTTGCGGACGATTGCCGTCGATTTCATCATGGGGCGCAAGGAAGGACGGCGCATGCTGGCTGAAATGACCCACCTCATTGAGAATTATCCGCCTGAGCACTTTTACGCCATGCTCAACCTCATCGGCAGCCACGATATCGAACGCATCCTGACGGTCCTGGCCAAGGACGCCGATACGAATACGCTCTCGGCTGAGGACATCGCCAAGAAGCGCCTGCACCTGCTTCTGGCCTGGCAGATGACGATGCCCGGCGCGCCCTGTATTTATTACGGCGACGAAGCCGGCGTGACCGGCGGAAAGGACCCGGACAACCGCCGCACCTATCCATGGGGGCATGAGGACGAAGAAATCCTGTCGTGGACGAAAGAGCTGACAGGACTGCGCCGCCGCAGCGACGCCCTGCGGACGGGCCGTTTCATCCCGCTGTACGCCGACGGCGATGTCTTCGCTTACGCCCGCAGTATTGAAGGCGGCCGGGATATATTCGGCCAGAAAAAAGAAGACGGCTTTTTTATTATCGTCATGAATAAAAACACCACGTCCTTGCGGACGGTCAGCGTGTACACGAACGGATTGGCCTACGGCGAGCTGACCAACGCTTTGTATCCCCGCATGAAGCCTATCCGCACGATCAACAGCCGCTTCACCCTGACGCTGCCGCCTCTGAGCGCCGTCATCCTGAAAGGGCAGGAAGCCCGCAAAAAACGGGCCGGCGTCCTCCTGCATCCGACGTCGCTGCCTTCGGCAGGCGGGAACGGCGACCTGGGACCCAACGCCTATCGGTTTATCGATTTTCTCAAGACGGCCGGCCAGAGCCTATGGCAGATCCTGCCGCTGACGCCGCCGCTCATGGGCGATTCGCCCTATCTGGCCCGATCGGCCTTTGCCGGGAACGAACGGCTCATTTCCCTCGACGTGCTGCACGAATGGGGATGGCTGTCTGCTGAAGAGCTGTGCGAATATAAAGAAGCTGTCGGGAAGACGAAATCCTGGGACGAAGCCTGGAAGGTCAAGAAGGACGCGCTCTGGCGCATGTCCCATAAGAAAGACCTGAACGTGCCGTGGTCGCCTTATGCCGATTTCTGCAAGGAAAACGCCTACTGGCTCGACGACTACGCCTTGTTCCGGTCCGTCAGCGATTTCTTCGGCGGCAAGGTCTGGACAGAATGGCCCGACAACATCCGCTGCCACGCTGCCGACGGCGTAGCCTATTATAAAAAAGAATTGTCCGGCGCTATATCCCATTATAAATTCTTGCAGTATATTTTCTACTGCCAGTGGCAGTCCCTGCGGAAATATGCCCATGACAACGGCGTGCAGATCCTCGGCGACATGCCCATGTTTGTCGCTCACAACAGCGCCGACTGCTGGGCTCATCAGGAGCTGTTCCAGCTGGACGAAGGCGGAAATCCTACGGCCGTCGCCGGCGTGCCGCCTGATTATTTCAGCGTCGACGGCCAGCTGTGGGGCAATCCGCTGTACGACTACGAGGCCATGGCTGCCGACGGCTATCGCTGGTGGGTAGAGCGGTTCCGCGCGATATACCAGTTTGTAGACGAAGTGCGCATCGACCATTTCCGCGGCCTCGAATCGTACTGGGCTGTGCCCGCCGAAGCCAAGACGGCCCGCGAAGGCGCCTGGGTCAAAGGGCCGGGCCTCGACCTGTTCCGTGCCGTGTATAAAGAGCTCGGTTTCCTGCCCATGGTGGCGGAGGATCTGGGCATCATTACGGACGACGTATGCGCCCTGAAAGACGCCCTGCGCCTGCCAGGCATGAAGATACTCCATTTCCACATGGCAGAACGGGCCGACGGCCGGTATTCCTTTGATACAGAGCCGAACTGTCTCGTCTACACGGGAACGCACGACAACAACACGACGCTGGGCTGGTATGAAGAAGACCTGGACGAATCGGAACGGCTACAGCTGCGCCAGGCCTTGGGCCTGCCGGACGACGCCGCGCCGGAAGCTGTCGTCCGCGCCGTCATCGCCTACGTTTACAGCCGCCGCGCCGAAACGGCCGTCGTACCCCTGCAGGACATACTGGCCCTGCCGGGAAACTGCCGCATGAACGTACCCGGCGTTGCCGAAGGAAACTGGCAGTGGCAGATGGACGGCGGCATGCTCAAGCTGGACATCGCCAAATGGCTGTCTGAATTATGCAAAGAATACGGACGGTAACTGCGCCCGTTTCAGAGGGGGAAGAGACGCATGTCTGATATGACAGATAAAAATGAAAAATTTAAACGGGCCTTGGAAGTCCACGCCCAGCTGCACGGCAAACTAGCCATTCACAGCAAATTGCGGGCCGATTCCAAGGAAGCCCTGTCCATCTTATATACGCCCGGCGTCGCCGCGCCGTGCCTGGAAATCGCCCAGGATAAAGAGCTGGCCTATACGTATACCGGCAAGGGCAACGACGTGGCCGTCATTACCGACGGCAGCGCCGTCCTGGGGTTGGGGAATATCGGCCCTGATGCGGCCATGCCGGTCATGGAAGGGAAGTGCCTGCTGTTCAGCGAGTTTGCCGGCATCAACGCCGTGCCCCTGTGCGTAGGCACGCAGGACGTAGACGAATTTGTCCGCTTCGTCCAGCTGGCCAGCCCGTCCTTTGGCGGGATCAACCTGGAAGATATCAGCAGCCCGCGCTGCTTTGAAATCGAAAAGCGGCTTCGCGAAACGCTGAATATCCCCGTGTTCCACGACGATCAGCACGGCACGGCCATCATCGTCCTGGCCGGCGTCATCAACGCGCTGGAGTATTTAGGAAAGTCTGCCGAAACGGCGTCGGTCGTCATCAACGGCGCCGGCGCAGCCGGCATCAGCATCGCCAATCTGCTGCTGGAATATGGTTTTACAGACGTGACGCTCTGCGACATCAACGGCGCCGTCTGTGAAGGCGACGATACGCTCAATCCGGCTCAGGCCGCTATGGCGAAGCGGACGAACCGCCGTCACGCCAAGGGCAGCCTGAAGGATGTACTGGCAGGCAAGGACGTGTTTATCGGCGTGTCCCGCGGCGGCCTCGTGTCCCAGGAAATGATTGCCTCGATGGCTGAGAAAAACGTCGTCTTCGCCATGGCCAATCCCATCCCGGAAATCTATCCCGACGAAGCGAAGGCTGCCGGTGCGTCCGTCGTCGGCTCGGGCCGATCCGATTTCCCCAATCAGGTCAACAACGTCCTCGTATTTCCGGGGATTTTCCGCGGGGCTATCGACTGCCATGCGTCGGATATCAGTGAAGGCATGAAGCTGGCGGCGGCGAGAGCCATTGCCGACGTAGCGAAGCAGGACGGTCTGCGGGAAGACTACATCCTGCCCGACGCCTTCGACCATCGCGTCACCATCGCCGTGGCGGCTGCCGTTGCCGAGGCGGCGGCGAAAGAAGGCATTGCCGGCAATCCCTTGACCTATGAAGAGGAAGCGGCAAAGGCCGAAGCCTTTTTGAAGGAAGTATAGCAGATATGAAAGCACCGGCGTCATCTGGCAGTGACGCCGGTGTTTTTCGTTTCTGCTCGGAAAAAAGCAGGGACACAAGACGCCTGCGTCGAATATTATACTATTACGGTATGTTGCGAACGGATTCTATACAGGCGGTGATATTGTGCATATCCATTACATGCATATTGAAAATTATCGAAACTTGACAGACGTGGAGATGACCTTTCACGAAAAGGCCAACTATCTCGTCGGTGAAAACGCTATCGGCAAAAGCGGGTTTCTGCGCCTGCTGTCGGTTATGAGCGAAGGCTTCGGCATCAGGGAAGACGATTACGCCGACCCGGAAAAGCCGATTATTGTCACGCTGGAAATGCATTTGCTGCGAAATCAGAACGAATACTTTGCCGCCTTTCCCGACGAGCAGCGGGAAACGATGACGGTGCGCCTGGAAAAGCGAGTGGAAGAAATCTATCCCCGGCTGTATGACGTGGAGCGGAATGAAGAACTGCCTCTTGACCTGATACGCTGTATCCATTATCTGCCGAATTCCGTCGTCGAACCGGAGGAACTCAAAGTGCCGGCTACGGTATACCGCGCGCTGGAACGGCGGCTGTATCAGTGGGAGCATTCCCATGATAACGGACTGGACGAAGATACGCAGGCCTTTATCCATCATGAAGTGCAGGTAGGCAGCCTCGACTCGTCGTATTTTGTCAATATCTTCCTCTTGTCCCGCATCCTGAGCCGCCAGGATCGCTCGACAGCCGACAACATGAAGTTTATTTCCCTCGTCGCCCTGCGTATCCTCACGCAGATTTTCATCATGTCCCGAAGCAAGGCCATGCCCCTGGAGCAGAGCCTGATTATCGACGGCAAGGGGCGGCGCTATTTGCCTCTCGTCGTATCTATCGACGAGCCGGAGGTGCACCTCCATCCATACATGCAGCGGTCTATTTTAAATTATTACAAGCAGCTCCTGAGCAACGGCGATTCCCGCTTCTGCGAGCTCCTGAAGGATTTGTTCGGCATCGACGGCCTGCGGGGGCAGCTGTTCATCGTCACGCACTCGACAGACGCCCTCGTCGACGATTACCGCAATATCGTCCGCCTGTACCGCGGCGACGCCGGTCAGGTCTGCGCGGCCTGCGGAGCGACCTTTCATTTCAGCGAGGAAATCGAGAAGCACCTGATCATGCATTTCCCCGAAGTGAAGGAGGCCCTGTATTCGCGGAGCGTCCTCGTCGTCGAAGGGGAAACGGAGTTCGGCTGCTTCCAGCTGTTCGGCACGACGCTGGGGCTGCCCTTTGACTACTACGGCATCTGCCTCATCAACGCCCGCGGCGAAAGCTCGATTTCAAAGATAAAGAAGCTTCTGGAATACTTCAAGATTCCCACCGTCGCCTTATACGACGCCGACGTAAAGGGCGGCCATAAGGGCGAGACGGGCGTGTTCTTTACCGACGAAATTTGCTTTGAAATGGATTTGGCCAAGACGATGATCGACATGGGCCGCCGCCGCGAGCTGGACCGCATCATCAATACCGTAGCCGGCGAGCACGGCCGGGCCACGTCGGACATGATTAAAAAGGCCTGCCGCAAGCTGGACGTCAATTTCCACGACTATCCGCCGCGCATGCTGGGCAACGTCAACGCCCGCAATATCAAGGCACTGTACATCTATTATTTTGCCTGGCTGTACAGCAACAAGGGCGTCATCCTAGGCCGGCTCCTGGGGCAGTCCCTGCGCAGCCAGGAAATCCCCAGGGCCTTTGTCAAGGTCATCGAAGAGGCCGGCAAACTGGCAAAAGTATAAGCTGCCTTGCAGCAGACATTAGAGCAGGAGTTATCGTATAGTATGAAATTGTTTATCGCAGAGAAGCCCAGCATGGCCAGGGAACTGGCAAAATGCCTCCCGCAGCCGCAGCGGCAGGAAAAGGGCTTTATCCGTACGGGCGGCGGCATCGTCACCTGGGCCTACGGCCACATGCTGCAGCAGGCGGAGCCGCAGGATTATAATCGGCAATACAAGCAGTGGAAGGACGCCGATTTGCCCATTATTCCAGAGCATTGGAAGCTGCTCGTCAGCCCGAACAGCAGGGAGCAGTTCGACGTCATCTGCCGCCTCATCGGCGACGCCGACTCCATCGTCCATGCCGGCGACCCTGACAGGGAAGGGCAGCTTCTGATTGACGAAATACTGGATTATGTAGGCAATACGAAGCGCGTTGAGCGCATCTTGTTGAACGCCCTCGACGAAAAGAGCATTGGAGAAGCCCTTCGTGATTTGCGGGATAACGGCGATTTTTCTCATCTCAAAGAATCGGCCCTGGCCCGCAGCCGCGCCGACTGGCTCATCGGCATGAACCTGTCGCGGGCTTATACGCTGGCCGCCCGCCGGCAGGGACACCGCGTCGTATTTCCCATCGGCCGGGTTAAGACGCCGACGCTGGCCTTAGTCGTCCGCCGCCAGCGGGAAATCGACAATTTCAAGCCCGTGACCTATTACGTCGTCAAGGCGCAGTTCAATCATGCCAAGGGCGTCATTACAGCCCAGTGGCAGCCTGGCGATACGCAGGCCGGCCTCGATTCGGAAGGTCGCTGCATCGATAAAAAGAAAGCTGAAGAAATAGTAGAAAGGCTGCGCGCTCAGCCCGATGGAACGATTGCCGAAGGGAAGAAGACGAAAAAGAAGGAAGCGCAGCGGCTGCCCTTGTCCTTGTCGTCCCTGCAGGTGCTGGCAGGTAAGCGCTACGGCTACAGCCCCCAGCAGGTATTGGACGCAGCCCAGCAGCTGTACGAACGCAAGCTGACGACGTATCCCCGTTCAGACTGCGAGTATCTGCCCTTGAATCAGCGAAAGGACGTGCCGGCTATTTTAGCTAATTTAGGCCGCCTTTCAGATAAAACCTTGCCCCAATGGGCCGGGCGGGCCGACGGCAGCATCAAGAGCCGGGCCTGGAACGACGGCAAGATTACGGCGCACCACGCGATCATCCCGACGACGGTGCCCTGTCCGTACGATAAGCTGACGGCTGTCCAGCGAAATATATATTTCCTCATTGCCCAGGCCTACATGGCGCAGTTTTATCCTGTCCACGAATATATACAGAACCGCGTCGTCATCGCCGCCGCCGGCGAGCAGTTCGTCGCCCACGGCAAAACCGTTGTCGTGTTGGGCTGGAAAGAGCTGTATCAGTCCGATGCAGACGATGATGACGAAAAAGGAGAGCTGCCGCCGGTCCGCAAGGGCGACGGCGTCCAGTTCCGCCGCGGCAAGGTCGAAGAAAAGGCTACGAAGGCGCCGCCGCGGTTTACTTCGTCGACGCTTCTTCAGGCGATGAAGGAAATTTATAAATACGTCAAGGACGATTCGCTGAAGAAAAAGCTCAAGGAAGTGCAGGGCATCGGCACGGAGGCGACGCGGGCCACGATTATCGGCGAGCTCATCGAGCGGAAATTTTTAGTCGAAGAAGGGAAAAAGAAGTACCTGAAACCGACGGATATGGCCTATCTTCTCGTCGATTCCCTGCCGGACGAGCTGCTGTATCCCGATGAAACGGCTGTTTGGGAAGAACGGCTGTACCAGATGAGCCTGGGAAAGGACAGCCTAGCCGACTTTCTCAGCGCCCAGGAATTATTTTTGCGCAAGCTCATTGCGGCAGCCCGGAACAATGACGGAACGCCGCAGCCAAAGGAAGGGCGCGTGTGCCCTCAATGCGGCGGCGCTATGGTACGCCGCCATGGAAAGTACGGCGATTTCTGGGGCTGTACCAACTATCCCAAATGCCGACATACGGAGCGCATCGATGCGCCGCCTGCGTCGGCGGCCGGCGATGGTTCATCTTATATTTGTCCGCGCTGCAAAGAGGGAATCTTTGTCCGCCGCAGCGGCCCGTACGGTCCGTTTTGGGCCTGCAGCAAAGAAGGCTGCCGCACGACCTGCGCCGATGTGAACGGCGTTCCCAGCATTTATGCTGCTTCGTCGGGAACATAATCCTGCCGGGGACGGGATACGGCGCGAGCGTCTGCGACGTATAGTACTGCAGAAGAGAGGAGGGGCGAAGGATGGATACCGTGCAGGCCCGGCAGTGGTGCCGCCAACGGAAATACGATCAGGTAGCGGCTATGTACGCCCGGCAAATTGCCGCAATGGATACGTGGGGGCCGTGGGACTACTATTATTACGCTTACAGCCTGAGCAAGCTGAAAGAATATGCCGAAGGGCGGGAGATTTCCCGCCGGTGCATCATGGCCTTTCCCGACTTCGCCCAAATCCGGGACGTATACGGCTGGTGCCTGTATCATCTGTACGTGCGTCCCTTTGCGCCTGGACAATCTGATGAAGGCGATTTCCGGCGGGCCGTCGAGTCCATCGTCAAGTACACCGAGCAAACGGATCAATCTCCTTATGAACGAGCTGTCTGGAAGATGATCGACGTGCTGCGCCGGCAGAAAAAAGCTACCGCTGAAGAGATAGACTCCTGGCTGACTCTCCTTAATCCTAACAGGTTGTCTTTGCAGCCGCAGGAGTACGTCAAGGACGGCGAATGGCTGAGCGGCGCGTCGTACCGCGAGCGGTGGTATGCCCTGAAGAGCGGCGTGTTGGTCAAGAAAGGGGAATATAATGCCTGCATTGCTGCCTGTGAAGAAGGGCTGCGTATTTTTACGGAATTTCACTATGACAATGACATCTGGCTCAAATATCGCATCGCCCTCTGCCGCCTTCGCCTTGGCGACATAGGCGGTGCAGAGCGAGAATTTTCCGCCCTTTTGCAGTATAAGCAGCATTGGATTATATATCGCGGGCTGTTTTACGCAGGGCAGGCGCAGAAAAGCCTGCGGAAGATGAAACAATACGGCGCCGCAGCCCTGCTCCTGCCGGGGGATATGGCTGATAAAGTCCAGTTCCTCGCTGAATTTGCCGATTCCCTGGCGGGCCAGGAGGACTTGCGGACGGAGCGGGCCCGGCACTATGCCCTGGCCCTGCGCATTCGGCAGGAAAAAGGCTGGTTCGTTCCGGAGGCTCTGCGCAGGCAGGCCGCGACGTATGAAGGGCAGATTCCCCGTAAGGCGGAGTTGCTTCGCTCGCTGCAGGCATTCTGGATACGGTGCCGGCACGACGGCGAAGAAGAAAAGCAGGGCTTTATCTCGGCCGTTCTGCCGGGAGGACGGGCCGGGTTTATCAAGGAATACGGCGGGCCGTCCTATTATTTCAAACGCGATGCCCTCCTGGGGCTGGACGCCGAGGCAGGGACGTACGTCACCTTTTTCGTCGAAGTCGGCCAGGATCGCTTTGGCGGCAAGGCGTCGCGGCGGGCTGTCGATATCCGGAAAAAAGAAAGCCTGTTCTGACGATGAGTTTTTCGCATATACTTTCTCATTTTGTATGGCGACGCGGCCTGTTTTGATATATAATTTTGGTATACCACATGGAAAGGTGAAGGCACAACATGATTTTATCAGGCAAGGAAATCGTAAAACATTTGGGTAAGGAAATTATCATTACGCCCTTTCATCCCGAACGGGTCAATCCAAACAGCTATAATTTATCGTTATATAATCAGCTGATGGTATATGATGACTACGAGCTGGACATGGCCAAGCCCAATCCGGCGTCGCTTATCGACATCCCCGAAGACGGCTACGTACTGCAGCCGAATAAGCTCTATTTGGGGCGGACAAACGAGTATACGAAGACTGACGGCTATATTCCTATGTTGGAAGGCCGCTCGTCTGTCGGCCGTCTGGGCGTGTTCATCCACGTGACAGCAGGCTTCGGCGACGTTGGCTTTGCCGGCTACTGGACGCTGGAAATCTTCTGCGTCCAGCCGATCCGCATTTATCCCAACGTGGAAATCTGCCAGATTTACTACCACGACATCGACGGCGAGTACGATACATATCAGCACGGCAAATACCAGAACAATTCAGGCATTCAGCCGAGCATGCTGTGGAAGGATTTCCAGAAGAAATAATATAAGCAAAGGATATAAAGCATGTCTGCGCGCAGATATGCTTTTTTGCGAAAGGAGAAAGGCTATGAAAGAAATTGCATTGCAGGATATTCAGGGATTTCGCATCGGCAGCGCCCAGGATGAGCTGGGCGGCACGGGCTGTACTGTCCTCATATTTCCTGACGGCGCGCCCTGCGGCGTCGATATTCGCGGCGGCGGGCCGGCCAGCCGGGAGTCGGAGCTCCTCAATCCGACGGCGGCAGCGGAGAGAATTCATGCCGTACTGTTAAGCGGCGGCAGCGCCTTCGGTTTGAACGCCGCCGGCGGGGTCATGCAATATTTGGAAGAAAAGGGCATCGGCTTTCCGACGGGCATTTGCAATGTGCCCCTCGTCGTAGCGTCGTGTATTTTTGACCTGGGATGCGGCGACAACGTCCGTCCCGATGCGGCTATGGGCTATGCGGCCTGCGTCGCATCGGAGAAACATATGATCCGGGAAGGCAATTACGGCGCAGGAACCGGCGCGACAGTGGGCAAGCTCTGCGGCCCTAAAGGCATGATGAAGTCCGGCCTCGGCGTATACGCCGTCCAGGTCGGCGAGCTGAAGGTCGGCGCTGTCGTCGTCGTCAACGCCGTCGGCGACGTATTGGATGAACATAATGAAATCATCGCCGGCATGCTGAACGACGACGGCACGGGATTTGCCGATACGCGCCGCGTCATGCTGGAAGAATACGGCATGCACGATACGCTCTTTTCCCTGCGGGCGGCGGCCGGTACGACGAATACGACGATCGGCGCTGTCGTCACGAACGGCAAGTTCGATAAAAGTCACATGAAAAAAATCGCCGCTTTGGCCAGTAACGGCTTTGTGCGGACAATCCGGCCGGTCAACACGACAGCTGACGGCGATTCCTTGTATGCCCTGAGCGTCGGCGACGTAGAAGCCGATGTCAGCACGACGGGGACGATTGCCGCTTACGTCGTAGAACAAGCCGTACGCCGCGCCGTATTGACGGCGGAACAGGCATACGGCGTTCCGGCGGCTAAAAGCTTAACTACCTATTAATAAAAAACGGATTTACCATGCAGGCGTCTGATTCGCCAGGCTGCAGGTAAATCCGTTTTTGCGTTTTATATGAGTTTGATTAATACGACGCCGGCAATCATCGTCGCTACGCCGCATATGCCCAGAGGACGTATGCGCAGGCCGAAGAAGCGGGCGTCTACAGTCGTCGTCAGAATCAGGCCCAGGGCGCCGAACATGGCGTAGGCGATGCTCAAATCCATGATGCGGATGAGATGAGCCAGGCAGAAGAATGACAAGACGACAAAGGAGAGAGCGGCTATGCCGTACCGCTTTTGCGTAAATCCATTCGACTTTTTCAGACAAATATTGGCGCACAGGTCTAACCCGACGGCGCCGACGAGGAGCAGTATGCCCAAAAGATTAACTGTCATGAGAAGCAGCCTCCTTTTCCGGCAGGGACGTGCCCAGTTTAATCATGGCGAGTCCTGATAAAATGACAAAAAATCCTAATAGTTTCAGCGGCGGCATGGGTTCGTGAAATACGGACCAGGCGATGCATACTGTGCCGACGAGGCCGACGCCTTCCCATACGGCATAAGCCAGGCTGATGGGGATGCGGACGACGGCTTTACTGAGGACGAAATAAGACAATAACATACAAGAAATCATCGTAATATAGCCTTCGGAACCGCCCTGCATGGTAAAGTATTTCATCGACGACGTGCCCGTCAGCTCCAGCATAATCGCTAAAAACAACATAAACCAACAATATGCTGCAGTGTGCTTCATAGATAAAACATCCTTTCTGCTATCCTGTTGCCTTTTCTAGTTCCATTGGCTATACTAAGTATAAAGTATGGTGCAGCACCATAGTCAAGAGGTGAGTTTTATGTCAAAGAAATACCTGAAAACAGGAGAATTTGCCAGCTTGTGCGGTGTGACAAAGGATACGCTGTTTCACTATGATGACATCGGCCTGCTCAAACCGGCCCGGGTCGGCGAGAACGGCTATCGTCTCTACGGCCTGTACCAGCTGGATACGTTCGATTTAATCAGCGTGCTCAAAGAAGTAGGGCTGACCTTACATGAAATCAAAGCGTATATTGAACGGCGAAATACGACGGAGTTTTTGCAGATGCTCAAAGAGCAGGACAAAGCCCTGGCGGCGGAAATTGAACGATTGAAACGCTTGCGGCGTATTTTAAAAAATACCATAGAGACTACGCAGAAGTCTCTTCATGTTCCTATCGACACTATTCAGTTTGTAGAAAAAGAGGAAGAATACTTTATCATTACGGACGGCCAGCGGAAGCAGGATGAAAAGTCCGTCGTAGAGGCAATCAGCGAACACTTCAAATACTGCAACGCCCACCGTACGTACAACACCTTTACAATCGGCGAAATCATCGGGGAACAAGCGATTGCAGATCGGACCTATTACACGCAGTATTATTGCTCTAAAATCGACAAGCCCGTCCGGAGCAGGCACTGCCACGTCAAGCCGGCCGGCTTGTACGCCGTCAAATACATACAGGACTCGTACGACATGCTGCCCGAGGCGTATCGGCAGTTTGTCAACGAGGTGCAAGCCTTGGGATACAGGCTGTGCGGCAAGATATATGAAGAGGATATGCTCAATTATTTGACGGAAAAAGACGACGAAAACTATTTGCTGCGAATTGAAGGGCAGGTAGAGCCTGTGACCTGAGCGATGTATACGAAGAAAGCTATTGACTTTTGCAGACAAAAAAAGAAAGCATGAGGACGACGATGCGTATCTCATGCTTTCTTATATTGGTGACCCAGTAGAGATTCGAACTCTAGACCCACAGCTTAGAAGGCTGTTGCTCTATCCAGCTGAGCTACTGAGTCATAACGAAAATGGAGCGGGTGATGGGAATCGAACCCACGTAACCAGCTTGGAAGGCTGGCGCTCTACCATTGAGCTACACCCGCATGCTGCGATATGGTCGGAGCAGCAGGATTTGAACCTGCGACCCCCTGGTCCCAAGCCAGGTGCGCTACCAAACTGCGCTATGCCCCGCCAACAAAAAGTATTATATCGTGAATGAGTAATTTTGTCAAATTATTTTTTCACAAAGACGAGGACTATCGTATCGGCCCTTATCTATCCCAAAGCAATAGCCCGGCGAGGTTGGGCTCGTCGGGCTATATTGCTGCGTGATGAAAGAGCCGGCGTGACGCAGCGGGCGTTTTGTACGTTTACAAAATGCGTTCCGGCGCGCGGCTGGAGAGAATTTTAAATGCCAGAGGAGAAATTTTCAGGATCTCCCTGTCTTCCGGCGCTAGCTTGGTACGGATTGCTTCGTCGTGCCCGTTTAAAAGCTTCGCAGCCCAGTTCGGGTCGATCAGGGCGGAACCGCCGACGGCGGCGATATCCGAGTGTTCGAGGGCCTGCTGTACGTCGCTGCGGGTCTGGATGTTGCCGACGGAAATGATGGGCAGCCGGCCGCGGACGGTTTCGTCAATATGCGCGAGAATCGGCTTGCCGCAGTATTCCGGCTCGGTAACCGTGCTGGTAATATGGCTTTGGGAAATATGCAGGTAATCCAGCTTCAAAGAGGCGAGCTTGTCTACGAGGTACAGCGTATCGCCGAGGGCAATGCCCGGCGTCCATTGCTCGCGCGGAGACAGGCGATAGCCGACGATAAAATCTTTGTCTCCCATTTCCCGGACTGCGTCTAAGACGGCGTCGGCGACGGCCAGGGGAAAGGCGGCGCGGTTTTCCAGCGAGCCGCCCCAGCAATCGGTCCGATTGTTGGAATGGGGAGAGAAAAACTGATGGATAAGATAGTTATTGGCCCCGTGGATTTCTACGCCGTCAAAGCCGGCTTTCATCGCGCGGACGGCGGCGCCTTTGAAATTTGCAATGACTTCGGCAATTTCTGCATCAGTCAAGGGACGTGGCGTACGGTATCCTTTCAAGGGCGCGGCGACGTCGCCGGCCGATGCTAAATCATAGCCGAAAATAGCATCCTCTTCGGCCATGCGGCCGGCGTGGAAGATCTGCATGATCGCCTTAGTGCCGTTTCGTTTGATTGCGGAAGCCATCTTGGACAGGCCGGGAATAAATGAATCGTCGTAAATGGCTTCTTCACCGAGCCAGCCGCGGCCGTTCGGCTGGATGTAGGAACAGCCTGTAATGTACAGGCCCACCTCGCCCGTACGGGAGGCGTAATAGTCGACTTCCTGCGGCGTGACATAGCCGTGGGGGTCGCTGAGGCAGACTGTAAGCGGAGCAATGGCCAAACGGTTTTTCAGCACAACGCCGTTGGGCAGCGTCAGTGTATCGTGGAATGAACGCATCGTATCACCTCTCTATACCATATAAGTTGATTAAAAAAGTATAAATTTATAGGGCCATTATATCATGAAACAGAGGCGATGCAAAGAGTGCCGATACAGTTCGTCATAAAAGGCACCGTCATTGTCATAGTGAAATCAGAAGCAATCAATGATACAATAAGAAGAACACCGAATCTTGTTGTCGTCGGCGAAGGAGGCATAGCTGTACGGTATGGAACAGAATAAACGCGGGGGCGCGGCGCCCGACTGCATTCAGATACGGGGCGCGCGAGTCCATAATTTAAAAAATCTCGATATAGACATCCCTTTGGGGAAGTTGGTAGCCATAGCCGGCGTATCCGGCTCAGGGAAATCGTCGCTGGCCTTGGGCGTATTATATGCCGAAGGGTCGCGGCGGTATTTGGAAGCCTTGTCAGCCTATACGAGGCGGCGCATGACCCAGGCAGCGGAAGCGAAGATCGACAGCATTGAAAACGTGCCGGCGGCCTTAGCCCTTCATCAGCGGCCGGCTGTGCCGGGTATCCGCAGTACCTTCGGCACGGCGACGGAACTGCTGAACAGCCTGCGCCTATTGTTTTCCCGTCTCGGCAGCCATCGTTGTCCCAACGGCCACTATTTAGAGCCGTCGGCTGCCGTGGCTATGGGGAAAAGGCTCGTTTGTCCTGTATGCGGCGTTGCATTTGACGGTCCGGCGGCGGAGGATTTTTCTTTCAACAGCGGCGGAGCCTGCAGGACCTGCGGCGGCACGGGCATCGTGCGGACTGTCGACGAGGCGTCGCTGGTTCCCGACGAATCCTTGTCCATCGACGAGGGAGCTGTCGCGCCGTGGAATTCTCTCATGTGGTCCCTTATGACCGACGTGTGCCGGGCTATGGGCGTCCGTACAGA
Source organism: Megasphaera sp. An286 (assembly GCF_002163455.1). Classification (NCBI taxonomy): domain Bacteria; kingdom Bacillati; phylum Bacillota; class Negativicutes; order Veillonellales; family Veillonellaceae; genus Megasphaera; species Megasphaera sp. An286. Next base: position 44,862 of record NZ_NFIY01000004.1, read on the forward strand.
CGTGCCCTTTTCGGAACTGACCGATAGGGAACGGGACATCGTCTTTCACGGCCCGGCAGTTAAAAAGCACATCTTTTATAAGGCGAAGAGCAGCAACCAGGCCGGCGAACTGGACTTTACCTATTACAATGCCGTGTATACCGTAGAAAATGCATTGGCGAAGGTCAAGGACGACAAGGGTATGAAGCGCGTAGAAAAATTTTTAAAGCAGGACGTCTGCCCCGACTGCGGCGGCACCCGCCTTAGCGAGCGGGCCCGGTCGACGCGCCTCTGCGGATTGGATTTGGGTGAGGCCTCGGCGATGACGCTGGATGCCCTTATCCCGTGGGTCCAGGCCGTACCGGCGGCTATGCCCGAATCGCTGCGAGACATGGCTGACAGTATAGCGGCTCAATTTCTCCATACGGCGAAGCGCCTTGTGGAATTAGGTCTGGGATACTTGTCTATCGACCGGGCCGGCGCGACGTTGTCTACCGGCGAGCGTCAGCGCGTCCAGCTGGCCCGGGCTGTTCGGAACCGTACGACAGGCGTGCTGTACGTGCTGGACGAGCCGTCTATCGGTCTTCATCCGGCTAACGTCGACGGCCTTCTGGGGATGCTGGGCGATCTGACTGCACATGGAAACTCCGTCGTCCTCGTAGACCACGACGTGCAGGTCCTGAAAGCGGCGGACTGGCTCATAGAAATGGGCCCTGGAGCCGGAGCGCACGGCGGCCGCCTCGTCTGCGCCGGTACGGTGCAGGACGTAGCTCTGAATCCGTCGTCGCGCATCGGGCCCTTTCTTGCAGGGAGCGGCTCGCCAGTTGTGCGCCGGCGGGCTGATAAAGAAACGATGTTTGATCATGGAACGATACGCATGGTTTCCGGGCCGATTCACACGGTTCAGCCGTTAGACGTCGCGCTGCCCAAAGGAAGGCTAGTCGCTGTGACCGGCGTGTCCGGATCAGGCAAGACGACGCTGATTTTGGAAAGCCTGATACCGGCGCTGCAGCGTCAGGCCGACGGGCAGCCTCTGCCAGGACATGTCCTGGCCATAGAAGGCGGCGGCATACGAAGGGTCCACCTGATCGATGCCGCGCCGATCGGCGCAAATGTCCGCTCGACAGTAGCGACGTACAGCAACGTCCTGGACGACCTGCGCCGGGTCTATGCGGCCCTGCCGGCAGCGAAGGAAAAGGGCTATGGCATGAAGGACTTTTCTTACAATACGGGCTCGCTGCGCTGCCCGGCCTGCGACGGCACGGGACAGATTACGATGGACGTGCAGTTTTTGCCCGACGTGGCTGTGACTTGCCCGGCCTGCGGCGGCTCGCGTTACGGCAAAGAAGCCGCAGCCATTAGACGTCCGGCAAAGGACGGCGGCCAAGGGCTGTCTCTGCCGGAATTGATTGCACTGACAGTGGAACAGGCTTTGGAAGCCGTAAAGAACGTGAAAAAAGTCCGCGACCGCTTGCAGACATTAGTGGATTTAGGACTAGGGTACTTGACCCTCGGCGAAGCGACGCCGGCCTTATCGGGCGGTGAAGCCCAGCGGCTGAAGCTGGCCGCCGAAATCGGCAGGGGACAGGACGAGGCGCTCTTTGTCTTTGACGAGCCGACGATTGGCTTGCATCCCTTGGACGTGCGCAGCCTCATTGCGATTTTTCAGCGCCTCATCGACCAGGGAGCGACAGTAATCGTCATCGAACACGACCTGGACATGATTGCCAACGCCGACTATATCATCGACATGGGTCCCGGCGGCGGTGCGCAGGGCGGCCGCATTGTAGCGGCAGGGACGCCAGGAGACATCGCGGCGGCTCCGCAGAGCGCGACTGGACGATATCTTCGCCCTTTGCTATAATCAGAGCGGCGAATAGTAAGCTGATGAATTTATAGATATGAAATTGGAAAGGAGCATGACGGCATGGCCGAATATATTATGCTGCAGGGGACGAGTTCCCATGTCGGCAAGAGCGTATTAGCCGCGGCACTATGCCGCATTTTTCTGCAGGAAGGAAAGAGCGTCGTCCCTTTTAAGGCGCAAAACATGGCGCTGAACTCCTATGTGACGGCTGACGGCCGGGAAATGGGCCGGGCCCAGGTGGCGCAGGCCGAAGCGGCAGGATTGGAGCCGACTGTCGATATGAATCCTGTCCTGCTCAAGCCTACGGGAAACTCCTGCTCCCAGGTTATCATCGACGGCCTGTCCGTAGGCAATATGTCCGCTAAGGAATACCATAATGGATATGCCTTGGAGGCCTTTTCGGCAGTACAGAACGCCTTGTCGCGCCTGACAAAGGCCTATGACACTCTGGTCATCGAAGGGGCCGGCAGTCCGGCGGAAGTAAATTTGAAACCATACGATATCGTAAATATGCGCGTAGCTAAATATCTGCATGCGCCGGTCCTTCTCGTAGCCGACGTCGACCGGGGCGGTTCGCTGGCAGCCTTGGTAGGTACGCTCGCATTATTGGAGGAAGACGAACGGGATTTGGTCAAGGGGCTCATCGTCAATAAATTCCGCGGCGACGTATCCTTATTTGCCCCGGCCGTAGACTTTTTGGAGAAGAAGACCGGCAAACCCGTCTTAGGCGTCATTCCCTATATAGAAAATTTAAACATTGACGACGAAGACTCGGTGTCATTGGAGGATAAGCCGGCAGATAGACAGGAAGGCGATCTGGATATTGCCGTAATCCGCCTGCCGAAGATTTCCAACTTTACCGATTTTGACAGTCTTCAAGGCGAAGGGGACGTATCTCTGCGCTATGTCCGCGAGGCGGCCGATCTGGGCCGTCCCGACGTCGTCATCCTCCCGGGAAGCAAGAATACCATTGAGGATATGGCCTGGCTGCAAGACAGCGGCATGGCGTCATCCCTTTACCAGGTGCTGTCAGCAGGCGCGCCCGTCGTCGGCATCTGCGGCGGATATCAGATGCTGGGTCGGTATATTTATGACCCGGAGCATACGGAGTCGTCGACGGAAGACATAGGAGGATTGGATTTGCTGCCCATAGAAACGACCTTTACAGCCGGAAAGACCTTGGCCCAGGTCAAAGGCGAATGCTGCGGCCTGCCGTTTTTAGGGCAGGTGCTGTCGGCGGAAGGGCTGGAAGGCTATGAAATCCATATGGGCCATACGGCTGATACCGAAGCAGGGCTGCTTCACCCCATCGTTGTGACGGAGCGGTCTCAGCAGGCCTGCCATGTCGTGCACGGCACGGCGCGACGCGACGGCTTGGTTTGGGGGACGTATATGCATGGTATATTTGACAACGACGCCTTCCGCCGGGATTTCCTCAACTGCCTGCGGCGGCAGAAGGGACTGCAGCCCTTAGCGGTGCGGCGGAATTTCCGGGCGGAAAAGCAGAAGAGCTACGACCGGCTGGCTGCCGTCGTCCGCGCGCATTTAGACATGGATACGCTGCGGCGCATCATGGCTGGGAGGGACTGATCATGGCGGTTATCTGGGCGCTGCTGTTCGACACGCTGTTAGGCGACCCGCGCGTCAAAATACATCCTGTGGCGCTGATAGGGTCGCTTATTGCTTGGCTGGAACGGATATTTTACCGTTCGGCAGCAGGAAAAAAGGAGCAGTTCCTTGCCGGCATGGTCTTGTCTATCATTGTTCTGCTGGCCGTATATGATATCGTTTACGCTGTCATGCTGGGGATATCGTATATAGACAATGCCTATGTATCCTATGCGGCCGAAGGATTTATCTTGTTCTGGACGATTTGCCCCCGCAGCCTGGCCCAGGCGGCCAACGAAATCCGTCATTATTTGCTTCATCACCGCCTGCGCATCGCCCGGGCGAAGGTAGGATGGATTGTCGGCAGGGATACGGAGAACCTGAGCGAGGGCGAGGTCGTGCGGGCGACGGTCGAAACGGTAGCGGAAAATACGATCGACGGTATTTTGTCGCCGCTGTTCTTTTTTGCCCTCGGCGGCGCGCCCCTGGCGGCATGTTACAGAGCGGCGAATACCCTCGATTCGATGATTGGCTACAAGAATGACAAATACTTGTATTTCGGCCGGTTTGCTGCCCGGCTGGACGACGTGCTCAATTACATACCAGCCCGCATCGGCGCATTGCTGTACATCCTGATGGCCGCGTTGCTGCGCTATGACTGGAAGGGAGCGTGGCGCATCGTACGGCGCGATGCGTCCAAGCACCCCAGTCCGAACGGGGGCTATGCAGAAGCTGCCGTAGCCGGCGCGTTAGGCATTCGGCTGGGCGGATATAATTCCTATTTCGGCAAGGTTTCCTTCCGGGCCTATATGGGCGATCCCAGGCACGAGCTGGGGCCCGGCCATATTCGTCAGGCCGTCCATCTCATGTATGCCGTTGCGTTGTCTGCGGCGGCGCTGACGGCGTGGTACTGCTGGCAGGTGGCGTGATGGAATTGATCGTGCGCGTTCCCGGTTCGTGCGGCGAGCTGGCGCAGGGCTACGCCAATGGAGAACCTTTTCTTATTACCTGCCCTATCGACCGCTGCGCCGAGGCCGTTGTCAAAGACGACGGCCTCAGATGTATTGCCGCCGGGGAAAAATCGCGGGCCGCTTTGGCAAAAACGCTGCAGTATCTGGGCGTCAGTCAATTTCCGTTCAGCCTGTATGTGACGTCGGAGCTGCCGGCAGGGAAGGGGATGGCGTCGAGCAGTGCCGACATAGGGGCCGTTGTTGTAGCTGCGGCAACAGCTTGCGGACGGTCGATAACGGAACAGGAAATCGCCTCCATCGCCGCGTCTATCGAGCCGACAGACGGCGTATTCTGCCGCGGCATCGTGGCAATAAATTATCAAACCGGCAACATACTTCATTCTTTTGGCGTCATGCCGGCCCTGGCTATTGCTATGTTCGATTTGGGTGGGACCGTCGATACGCTGGCCTTTCATGAACAGTACGATGAAGCCGCCAGGATGTACAGCATTGACGCGGAGCAGATACTGCCGCTGCTGACGCCGCCATATACGGCGGAAAAGCTGGGCGCTGCCGCAACGCACAGCGCCCTGGCCCATCAGCGCGTCGTCTGTAAGCCGCAGCTGCCGGCGCTGCTGGAACTAGGGAAGGCATTCGGAGCTGTCGGTGTGAATATCGGTCACAGCGGCACGGTTTGCGGGTTGCTGTTTCCAGAACGTTGCTCTTTACAATGGCTTGACGACTGCATGGGACCATACGCAGCGGAACGGCTGGCGGCGGACTATATGGGCGCGGCTTCGTTAAGCGGCGGCGGATGGACTATCGAGAGGAGATGAGGGCCTTGCCCGAACGATTTGAACACGGCGGAAATATATATATACCTATTGATGGTGGGAAGTGGCTGGATTTCAGCGCTAACATCAACCCGCTCGGCCTGTCGGACTCGGTTCGCGCGGCGATTGCGGAGGAAATCGATACCGTCGTCCACTATCCAGACCCGCAGGGACGGCGGCTCAAGGAAGCTTTGAGCAGCTATTACGCCGTGCCGGAAGCCGAGCTTTTGCTGGGGAACGGCGCGGCTGAACTATTTTACGTGTACATGCACTGCTTTCGGCCGAAGCGCGTCCTGATTCCGGTTCCCTCTTTTAACGAATATGAGCGGGCGGCGTTGGCGGCGAGGGCAGATGTAATTTATTGCTATATGAAATGTGAAGATGGCTTCGCCATGCCTGTCGATGAATTGCGCCGGCAAGCCGGCAATGCAGACTGCATTATGATCGGCAATCCCAATAACCCAACGGGGACGCTGACGCCGGCAAGCGACATAGAGTCCCTGGTATGGACGGCGCGGAAGGCCGGGACAGACGTCATAGTCGATGAGTCCTTCCTCGATTTCCGCAGCGATAGCGAGCAGTACGCCGCCCGTTCGCTGGTAAAACAGTATGACAACCTGTTCGTCGTACAATCCCTTACGAAATATTACGCCGTTCCCGGCCTGCGCCTGGGCTTTGCCGTCGTGCCGGAGGGGAAACGCAGGCGGCTGGAAATGCACAAGGATGTGTGGAACGTCAATTGCCTAGCCCAGTCCGCCGGCATCGCCGCCCTGAAAGACAGGGCGTATCAGGAGAAAACGCAACAATACGTGCGGAATGCGGCAATGCGCTTGTACGAAAAAGTACGAGCCATACCCGGGCTGGAGCCGCTGCCGCCGACGGTTAATTTTATGCTGACCGACGCTGCAGGAACGGGACTGACAGCCTGTCATATCGGCGCCGCGTTGCGCAACGAGGGTATACTAATTCGCGATTGTGCTAACTATCCTGGCCTGACGCCCTTTTATTTTCGCCTCGCCGTGCGGACAGAGAAAGAGAATGAAATGCTTTGCAAAGCCCTTAAACATGTTGTTTCTATTGAAAGTTAAAGGACGGTATTTAAATTTTACCGTCTTTTTATTGCCCAACATAAGTTACAAAAATCACGTATTTATTAAATTAAAATTAAAATAAAATTAGAAGAACATTAAAAGTAGGGTTTGCAAATGATTTTTTTTTGATTTTATGATACAATAACATCATAGATTAGATAACGTAATCGCAAAGATTAAATTATTTAATGTATGCTACACTTTATTCCCGTCCTTATTTATATGTAGCGAAAAATTTAAAAGGGTTAGGAGGAATTCATATGGGAGAAAAGAAACAAAACAGAACCGTAGCTATCGGGTTAATGCTGTTCGCCTTGTTCTTTGGCGCCGGCAACTTGATATTCCCGGCATCTATGGGGCAGAACGCAGGCGTGAACGTCTGGTGGGCCGTTTTGGGCTTCGTTCTGACAGGCGTTAGCCTTCCGCTGCTGGGCGTACTGGCTATCGGCTATTCGGGCTGTAAAGACTTGGAGGAGCTGGCAGGCCGCGTGCATCCGAAGTTCGGATTGTTCTTCGCAGTTATTTCATCGCTTACGATCGGGCCTTGCTTTGCTACGCCGAGAACGGGCAGCGTTTCCTATGAAATCGCCGTTCGTCCGTTCTTGTCTGACGGCGGCAGCGACATGGTTATGACCATATTCTTGGTCGTTTTCTTCGTCGTTTCGTGGTGGCTGTCCGTATCGCCGAGCAAGCTCGTCGACCGTATCGGCAAGATTCTGACGCCGACCTTGCTGTTTGTCATTTTAGTTCTTATCGTTAAGTCGTTCATTACGCCGCTCGGCACGCCTCTTGAAGCGACGGAAAAATACGCGACGCCTATGCTGGCGACCGTACAGGGCTTCATCGACGGCTACGGCACGATGGACGCCATCGCATCGCTTATCTTCGCTATCTTGGTCGTAGAATTCGTCGTAGAAGACGGCGCGTCTACGCCGGAAGAAGTGACGAAGGAAGTATTTAAGGCCGGCATCATCGCCGTCGGCTGCCTGGCTTTCGTCTACATCTTTATTTCCAAGATCGGCGCCGACAGCGTTATGGCATTCGGCATTCAGGACACGGGCGCGCCGGTACTTTCCAAGAGCGCTATGATCCTCTTCGGCGACGTAGGGGCTATCATCCTGGCTATCATCGTATTGCTGGCCTGCTTGTCCACGGCTATCGGCCTGATTTCGTCCTGTGCGAGATACTTCAACCGCTTGATTCCGAAGATCAGCTATAAAGGCTGGGTAACGATTTTCTCCGTTTGGTCCTTCGGCGTCGCTATGTTCGGTTTGAAGACCATCATCGTTGCGGCTATTCCCGTTTTGATGTTCATTTATCCGCAGGTTGTCGCCATCGTATTCCTGACGTTCCTGCATAAGTCCTTCGGCGGCCGTCAGTGCGTATACGCCTGGACGATGGGCCTGACGATTATTCCGTCCCTCATCGCCGGTACGCAGACTGCCGGTATTTCCCTCGGCGGCATCGATACATTCTTTAATACGATGGTTCCGTTCCATTCCATCGGTATGGGCTGGATTTCCTTTGCCATCGCCGGGTTTATCATCGGCCTGATTTGGAAGGGCGCAGTAAAATCTAAAGCAAGTTAAGAAAATTTTGTTGTCAACTGCCAAGTGACATGATATACTCTTAGGCAAGCATAATAAAACAGCTCTTAGGAATCCTAATTCTTAGGAGCTGTTTTGTTCATTACGCTGAATTTGTAGTGTAAAGGGGAAAAAAGCATGAACATTTTGCGCCGTAAATCCTTCGAAGATTTGATGGAGACTACGGAAGAAAAAAAATTGACGAAAGCCTTGGGAGCGTTCGACATCACCCTCATGGGGTTGGGAATCATCATCGGGACGGGGATTTTCGTCCTGACCGGCATTGGCGCTGCTAAATATGCCGGCCCTGGCCTGATGCTGTCCTTCGTGCTGGCAGCCGTTACCTGTACCTTCGTTTGCCTGGCCTATTCGGAGTTGGCCTCGTTCCTTCCTGTATCAGGGAGCTCGTATACTTATGCCTATGCGTCGCTGGGTGAAGTATTCGGCTGGTGGGTAGGATGGAGCCTGATTTTGGAATATTCCGTCGGGGCCAGCGCCGTTGCCGGCGGCTGGTCGGCATATTTTGTTGGCATCCTTCATTCGTGCGGCATCGATTTGCCTAAAGCGCTTACGGCCGTGCCGGCGGAAGGCGGCCTCATCAATCTGCCGGCGGCCTTTATCGTACTCGTCACGACGGCGCTGCTGGTAATCGGCGTAAAGGAAAGTACCCGCGTAAACCGTATTCTTGTGTACATTAAAATCGGCACGATTTTCGTATTCCTGTTTTTGGCGGCTCCCCATATTGAGCCGGCGAACTGGCAGCCCTTCCTGCCGTACGGCATTCACGGCGTCGCCGCCGGCACGGCTGTGTTGTTCTTTGCTTACCTTGGTTTCGACGCCTTGTCTACAGCGGCAGAAGAAACGAAAAATCCGAAACGGGATATGCCTATCGGCATCATCGCCGCCTTGGCTATCTGTACGATTTTGTACATCGCCGTATGCGCCGCTATGACCGGCGTCGTGCCGTATCCCCTTCTGGATACGGCTGCTCCGGCATCGTTTGTATTGGAATACATCGGCCTGCATTTAGGCTCGGCTGTCGTTGGCACCGGCGCATTCTGCGGCTTGTCGACAGTCGTGCTGTGCATGCTCTATGCCCAGAGCCGGGCCCTTTATTCCATGAGCCGCGACGGTTTGATGCCCATGAGTTTATATAAGGTCCATCCGAAATTCCACACGCCGTATATCATCCAGATTGTCGTCGGAATTCTCGTTGCCTGCATCGCCGGATTCACGCCGATTCATATCGTCGCCGAAACGTGCAGTGCCGGTACGATTTTCGCCTTCCTGTGCTCGTGCGTCGGCATTCTCGTTCTGCGCCGCAAATACCCGGACAAGCCGAGAGGTTTCCGCTGCCCGGCGGTGCACGTCATCGCTCCCTTAGGGTTTATATTCTGTGCCTTCGTCTTTTCCCAGCTGTCGTGGCATACGCTCGTGCTGTTTGCCATCTGGTCGGTTTTGGGCTTGGTCATTTACTTGGCTTACGGCTATGGCCACAGTACGTTAAACAAGTAAAGCCGTTGGAAAAGGCAGAAGAAACTGCATTTCAAGGGATATATCTGTAAAACTGAAAACACCGCATCCTGCAGTTGTCCTGTGCGATGCGGTGTTTTTGGCTAAGTAAGACCACTAGCCTTGAAACCTTGTGCAGCCCGTTTAGAGCAGCTGTACCTTTCAAAGGATTATCTTTGCAGGTAATGGTATCGTTTTCTTTTTCTCCTGTTTTCAAGCGTTTGATCTATTGTGAGGCTATGAAATGACGTTTTTGCTAAGGGAATGGCAGGAAAATTAAAAATAGGACTTGTAAAACTCCATGAATCTTGTATAATAAATACATGTCATGGGGATGTAGCTCAGCTGGGAGAGCGTACGGTTCGCATCCGTGAGGTCGAGGGTTCAAGCCCCTTCATCTCCACCATGAAAAAGACCCTTAGCGGGGTCTTTTTTTGTGGAAAAATGCATGAAACTAGTGGCATTCTGCCGCGCGGCATGCTATAATACAGTAGCTTATGAGAAGACCTTGCAGGGAGGAAGACAAGCCGTATGAAAGTACAGCAGCGAGTACGAAATACCATATCGGTTTCCATACCGGGAATAGCCGCGCTGAAGCGGATAGAATTATATATGCGGCAAAATCCGGATTTGACGATTGCCTCGTTGTTTGCCTTGGCGACGACGATTGCCGTTCCCGTTTCGCCGGAACAGCTGGTCGGTAGTATCAATGCGCCGCTGCTGGCGACGTTATTCTGCCTGATGGCGATTATTGCCGGCTTTCGTCGCGGCGGCGTCTTGACTTACGCCTACGGGCGCTTGTTTTCCGGAGCCGTATCAGCGCGCCGTCTCGTGCAGTTTTTCGTATTCAGCTGCTTTTTTTTCTCTATGGCCGTGACGAACGACGTGTCGCTCATCATCTTTGTGCCCCTGGCTATTGCCGTGCTTTCAGCGGCAGGCATGGAAGACCGGCTGCTGTTTGTCCTGACCTTTCAGACGATTGCGGCGAATATGGGCAGTATATTGACGCCTATCGGCAATCCGCAGAACCTGTTTATCTATTCCTATTATCAGATGAATTTAGCCGAATTTCTTCGTATTACGGGGCCGCTGACGGCGTTCAGCGGGCTGCTGCTGTGGGCTGTTACGTATTATATTCCCAAGACGGCTGTCTCCGTGCCTGACGGCGATGCGCCGACGATGGGGCGGCGAAAGGGACTGGTCTTTGCCCTGTTGTTCGGCGTGTGTATCTTGGCTGTCCTGCGCCTGATCACGCCGCTGATGATGTTTCTTATCGTCTGCCCGGCCTTGGTTTTAGCGGACAGACGAGTATTTCGCGACGTCGATTACAAGCTGCTATTGTTGTTCATCTTTTTATTTATCGGCGTAGGCAATATCGGCCGTCTGCCGATTATGGCGGCTGGCCCGGCCCAGCTGCTGCAGGGCCATGAATTTATGCTGTCCCTTCTGCTCAGCCAGGTTTTGAGCAACGTGCCGACCGTCGTTCTTCTCGCTCCCTATACGGATGCGGCGCGGGAACTGCTGCTGGGCGTCAACGTCGGCGGCTTGGGTACGATTATCGCTTCCATGGCCAGCATCATCTCTTTTAAGGCCTACTTAGGAACAGCTCATTGCCGTCCTCTGCGGTATTTGGCCTTTTTCACGGCGGCAAACGTCGTGTTTTTAGCCGCTGTCTTGGCAATGGAAAGCGTTTTTATCTAATTCAATACGAATCTACTAAAAGTCATCTGTGGACTTTTCCGGACATTGTCATCTTTTAGCCACACGATTGTCGTCATGCAGTCGTGCGGCTTTTTTGCGTGTAGGAGGTAATTGTATGAACGAAACCTTTATGAAAGAGAAACCGATGTTGCCGCTCATCGCGTCTATGTCGCTGCCGGCTGTCGTATCAATGATCGTCAATTCATTATATAACATTATCGACAGCTTTTTTGTCGCCATGATCAGCGAAGATGCCCTGACTGCGGTATCACTCGTATTTCCCATGCAGAACTTCGTCAACGCCGTGAGCATAGGCTTCGGCGTCGGCCTGAATGCGGTCATTTCCATCTGCCTGGGAGCTAAGCAGAACGATACGGCCCATACGGCGGCGACGCACGGCATGGTACTGTCCGTCGTCCACGGCGTCGTGCTGACAGCCGTGACCTTCGCCCTGATTCCGTCTTTCCTGCGCATGTTTACCGACGACGAGGCTGTCGTATCCATGGGGTTAACCTATGCCTATATTGTCTTTGGATTTTCTACGATATTGACCATCGGCCTGGCCTATGAAAAGATGTTTCAAGCCGTCGGCAGGATGAATGTGACGATGATAGCCCTTATCTGCGGATGTCTGACGAATATTGTCGGCGATCCCATTTTGATTTTCGGTTTCGGCCCCATTCCGGCTATGGGGATTGCCGGCGCGGCCTGGGCGACGGGACTGGGGCAGACCGTGTCGCTGGCCGTATACCTTGCCGTATGCCGGTATAAGCCTCTGCAGGTACGTATTTCGTCGGCTTATTTAGTATGGAATCCCCTGCTGGATAAGCGGCTCTACGGCATCGGCATTCCCGCCGTGCTCAATATGGGCCTGCCGTCGCTGCTCGTATCGGCTCTCAACGGCATGCTGGCGCCCTTTTCGCCGATATACGTCGTCATCCTCGGCATCTACTATAAGCTCCAGACCTTTCTGTATATGCCGTCCAACGGCATCATTCAAGGCGTGCGGCCCCTTATCGGCTATAACTTCGGCGCTGGGGAATACGGCCGCGTTGGCGCGTTGTATAGGACGACGTTAGGGCTGAACAGCCTCATCATGATCGGCGGAACCGTTGTCTGCTTTGCTGTTCCAGATGTACTCATAGGTTGGTTTACGGAAAATCCCGAAACGATACGCCTCGGAGCGTCGGCCCTGCGCATTATCAGCTGCGGCTTTATCGTGTCGGCCCTATCCGTTACGGCGTCGGGAGCTCTTGAAGGACTGGGGAAGGGCGTACCGTCCCTGCTGATTTCCCTCCTGCGCTACGTCGTCGTCATCATTCCGGCAGCGTTTGTCTGTGTCAGCCTGTGGGGCCCCGACGGCATTTGGCACTGCTTTTGGATAGCGGAAGGCGTTGCGGCATTGCTGGCCTTCTTCATCTACAGGAGAACGGCGTCGGCTGCCATGGGGAAGGCAGGTAAATAGCTGGTTTTTTCAGGTATTTTTCTGTATAATGGTAACGATGTCACTTGTATGTCAGCAAGGAGGAACTGCGATGCTGCAAGAAAAAAACGGTATTTTTTATATTACCTTTGATATATTTAAAGCGCTGTCTAATGTGACCGCCGCCGTATCGGCGCGGAAGGGCGGCGTGAGCGGCGCTCCCTTTGCATCTCTCAACATGAGCTTTTCCAGCGGCGACGATCCGCGGCATGTCCTGGAAAACCGCCGCCGCTATTTGTCGGCCCTGCACGTCGTGCCGGAACACATCATCTGCTGCAATCAGGTACACGGCGTCAACGTCGTTCAGGCCGGACGAGCCGACCGGGGCCGGGGGGCCTTGGAGCGGGAGAGCGCAATTCCGTCGTGCGACGGCCTGATGAGCGATGAAGCCGGCGTGCCGCTGACGATGAATTTCGCCGATTGCACGCCCTTGCTGTTCTGCGATCCCGTGCACCATGCTGTCGCCGTAAGTCACGGCGGCTGGCGGGGAACGGCGGGAAACATCGCGGCAGAGACGCTGCGGCGCATGGGCGAGGCCTACGGCACGAAGCCGGATGACGTGCTGGCTGCCATAGGGCCGGCTATCGGGCCCTGCTGCTTTGAAGTAGGGCAGGAAGTCGTCGATGCATTTGCCAAGCTGTTTTCTCCCCTGGAGATGGAAGAACTGACCCGGCCGGCAGGGAATAAATACTATTTCGATTTGCCGAAGGCGAATCGGCTGCTTTTGCTGCGCGCCGGCATTCGGGCGGAGCATTTGGAAGATGCAGGCCTTTGCACCTATTGCCGCGACGACCTCTTTTTCTCGTACCGAAAAGCCAGCAAGGCCGGCGAACAGACGGGTCGCCATATGGCGGTTATCATGTGGAACGAAGGAGACTGAGGCCGTGAAGGATATTCGCATCATTGCAGGACGAGATATTCGGCCTGACGCTGCTACGTCCCTGGCCTTGGCCGGATATGGAACGGACGCAGCCAGTCAGGCCCAGGGCAAGGCCTTATTCGCCGAGCTGGAACGCCCCGTCCGTCAGGCTGTCCGGCCGAAAGCCGCCCTGGCCTTTGCCGACGACGGACAGGGCCGCAGGGGATTGTATGCCGTCCTGACCGCAGGGCCTGCCGTAAGCCGCCAGGCCGCTATGTACGTCGCCCGCAAGGAGTATTCGGAAGCCGTCCTGTTCAGCGCGATGGCGGACAGCTGCTTGTTTTCTTTTGAGAAACAGCTGGGTGAAACGATACGCAGCATTTGCCGTGAACAGGGCTGCGGCATTGCCAGTCGGCATGAGGCCGGCGTGGACTGCGGCTTTTCCCTGCAGGAACAGGCGGTGCAGGCCGTCGAAGCTGGACGTACCTTAGGCGTGACCCTGACGGAGCATCGTATGCTGCAGCCCGAGAAATCCATGGCAATTTTATATGAATTGACAGATGACCCGGACGTATTTCATATAGAACACGATTGCCGGCGCTGCGGCAATGCGTCCTGTGCCTTGCGGAAGGAAGAGACGCAGGAAGAGTATATTCGTTGTCCCAAGGGCATGCGTATCAGCCGATGGCTGCGGCAGCAGGGATATATGGACAGCTTTCCCTGCGGTGAAACGGGCCGGTGCGGAAAATGCCGCGTCCGCGTCGCAGAAGGGACGGTCGCCGTATCGCCGGAGGACCGCGAACTGTTTACGCCTGCTGATTTGGCTGCCGGCTGGCGGCTGGCCTGCAAAGCCGTGCCGTCAGAAGACGTGCAGATTGTGATTCCTAAAAGAAACCGCGGAGTTCTGGCGGCTCTTGGCCGCGACGGCGACGATTATGAAGCGGATATCGGGCACTCGTACAGCCTGGCCGTCGATATCGGCACGACGACGCTGGCCCTTTCCCTGGTAGATACGACGGCAAGACGCACGGTTCATACGATTACGGCGGCCAACAGCCAGCGGGTCTTCGGCGCCGATGTCGTCAGCCGCATACAGGCGGCGAAGAATGGCAAGGGGCCGCAGCTTCGCAAGGCCGTCTGCCATGATTTGCAGCAGATGCTTCGTCAGCTGTGGAATGCCTATCCCCAGGCCAAAGACCGCTGCCTGAAGGCTGCCGTTGCCGGCAACACGACGATGCTCCATTTGCTGATGGGCTGGGACTGCGGCGGGTTAGGTTCCTGGCCGTTTCGTCCCGTATCTTTGGGCGGAGATTGGTACTCGTGGAAGGACGTATTCGGCGAGTACGACGGGTTTTCCAATCAGCCTGTCGCCTTGCTCCCCTGCATCAGCACCTATGTAGGGGCTGATATAACGGCCGGCATTTGGGCCTGCGGCCTCATGAAGCCGGAAGAAACAACGCTTCTGATCGATTTAGGGACGAACGGCGAAATGGTTCTGCGCAGCGAAGCAGGCCTCCTGACGACGGCGACGGCTGCCGGCCCGGCTCTGGAAGGGGGAAGCCTGCAATGGGGAACGGCCAGTGTGCCTGGGGCCATCTGCGGTGTAACGATGAACGGCGTCTGGCCGAAGGTGCGGACTATTGACGGCGCGCCGCCTGTCGGCATTTGCGGCACCGGCGTTATCGAGGCCCTGGCGGGCCTCATTGAAACAGGTCTTGTCGATATGACGGGCAAGCTGAAGGAACCGTATTTTCGGCGGGGCTTTCCTTTGGCGACGACGCTGGACTGTGAGCAAATCGTCATGACGCAGAAGGATATCCGCGAGATTCAGTTAGCGAAAAGCGCCATCCGTGCCGGTATAGAGACACTTCTCTGCGAAGGCCGGATGACATACGAAGATATAGACCGCGTGTATATTGCCGGAGGGTTCGGCTATTATTTGCAGCCGGCCAAGGCCGCGGCCATTGGATTGCTGCCGCCGCAGCTGGTTCATAAGACGGCAGCGGCCGGCAATACGTCCCTGGCCGGCGCTGCCGCCGTACTGGCAGACGAATCGGTTTTGGACGATATGAAGAAAATCTGCCGTCATGCCGGCGAGGTCATACTGGCCAATAATGACTTTTTTCAGTCGGCATACATCGAACACATGAATTTTTAACGCTGCGGCGTTATGTATATATAAGGGGTAATGAAAATGACACGAGAAGAATTTCGCCGCCTGCTGGAGCAGGGAATCGTAGTCCTGGACGGGGCGACGGGGACGAATTTGCAGCAAGCCGGCATGCCTGTCGGCGTATGCCCGGAGCAGTGGATATTGGAACATAAGGAAGCCCTGCTGGATTTGCAGCGCCGCTTCGTGGAGGCAGGGACGCAGATCCTCTATGCGCCGACCTTTACGGGAAACAGGCTGAAGCTGGCCGAATATGGTCTGGAAGACAAGCTGACGCAGATAAACGGAGAACTCGTCGCCCTCTGCAAGGAAGCGGCCCAGGGCAAGGGCTATGTTGCCGGCGACATGACGATGACGGGGCAGCAGCTCTATCCGATGGGCGAGCTGACGTTTGACGAATTAGTATCTATTTATAAAGAGCAGGCGAAGGCCTTGTATGACGGCGGCGTCGACTTGTTTATTGTCGAAACGATGATGAGTCTCCAGGAGACGCGGGCCTGCGTGCTGGCCATTAAAGAAATCTGCGATTTGCCGATTATGGCCAGCCTGACCTTTGAAAAAGACGGCCGCACCCTGTACGGTACGCCGCCGGAAGCAGCCGTCGTCGTGCTCCAGTCTCTCGGCGTCGACGCCGTCGGGGTGAACTGCTCGACGGGACCGGAAGACATGGCAGCTATGATTCGGACGATGTACGATTACGCTGATATTCCCTTGCTGGCCAAGCCTAACGCTGGATTGCCGGAATTGGAAGACGGCCGGACAGTGTATCGCATGACGCCGGAAGAATTTGGCCGCGACGGCAAACTTCTCGTCGAAGCGGGGGCCCGCATCGTCGGCGGCTGCTGCGGCACGACGCCGGAACACATCAAGGCTTTGAGCGGCGCCGTGCGGGATATGCCGCCCCGACCGATTCGGGCCGTACGCCGCCGTGTACTGGCCTCGGAACGGCAGGTAACGGAAATTTCCTTATCCGGGCCCTTTCAGATTATTGGCGAACGCATCAATCCGACGGGGAAGAAGGCCCTGCAGGCGGAACTGCGCCAAGGGAAGCTGTCGTTAGTCCGCCAAATGGCCCGGGAACAGGAACAGAACGGCGCGGCGATTCTCGACGTCAACATGGGCACGAACGGCATCGACGAAAAGGCTATGATGGTCAAGGCTATTTATGAAATCACGGCCGTATCGGGATTGCCCCTGAGCATCGACTCGAGCTATCCTGAGGTCATTGAAGCAGCGCTGCGCATATATCCCGGCCGTGCCCTGATCAATTCTATTTCCTTTGAACGGGAGAAGATCGACAAGCTCCTGCCGATTGCCAAAAAATACGGAGCCATGTTCATCGCCCTGCCCCTGTCGGACGAAGGCATCCCCGCTACGTTGGAAGAAAAGCATGCCGTATTGGATTCTCTGCTGGCGGAGGCCTACGCCCAGGGCTTTACGAAAGAAGATATCGTCGTAGACGGGTTAGTCGCCACTGTCGGCGCGGCGCCGACGGCGGCCCTCGACTGCCTGGCGACGTTTGTCCACTGCAAACACGGCCTGGCCCTGCCGACGGTATGCGGCTTATCCAATATTTCCTTCGGCCTGCCTGGCCGGGCCTACGTCAACATGACCTTTTTGGCGATGGCGATTGCCAGCGGCCTGACTATGGCGATTGCCAATCCGTCGCAGGACATGCTCATGAACGTCGCCGCGGCATCGAATATGCTCATGAATAAAGAGGGCGGCGATATGGCGTATATCAAGCGGATGCAGTATTTTACCGCAAAGGAAGAAGAGCGGAAACGGCAGGAAGCGGAAACGGCACAACGCTCTCAGGCAACTGGAGGGCAAGCTGCCATCCTCTCTTCCGACAAAGCGGCTGCCGATCCAGTATATCAAGCCGTCCTCGATGGGGAACGCGACGCCGCTGTCCGCTATGCTGAAGAAGCCGTGGCTCGGGGCATGTCGCCGGAGCAGGTTATCGACGAGCTCCTGATTCCGGCCATTAACCGCGTCGGCGAGCTGTACAACCAGCAGGTGTATTTCCTGCCCCAGCTCATCGCCAGTGCCAGCGCTATGGAACGGGCTATTGCCCTGCTCGAGCCGCTTATTGAAAGGAAAGGCCAGAAAGAATCGGCTACGGTCGTCATCGCGACGGTAGAAGGCGACGTCCACGACATCGGCAAGAACCTCGTCGGCCTGATGCTGCGCAACTACGGCTACCGCGTCGTTGATTTGGGAAAAGACGTGCCCGCTTCGGCCATCGTCGCCGCGGCGCTGGAAGAAAAGGCTTCGATTATCGGTTTATCGGCCTTGATGACGACGACGATGATGCGCATGAAGGACGTCATCGCCGAAGCGGCGGCGAAGGGCTACGGCGGCAAGATCATCATCGGCGGGGCCGCCGTAACGGCCAGCTTTTCCGACGAAATCGGCGCCGACGGCTATTCGAAGGATGCGGCGGACTGCGTCAAGCTCGTGTCGGATTTGTTGTCCTGTTAGGAGGAAACGCCTGTGAAGCTGCGAATATTAGTAGACAATTATACCTTTATCGACCAGTACTACGTCGGTGAGCCCGGCCTTTCCTACTATTTGGAAGAAGACGGCAAGACTTGGCTGTTTGACGCCGGCTATTCGGATATATTCCTGAAAAATGCCTTTGCCATGGCCCTGCCGATGCATGCCCTCGACGGCGTCATCATTTCTCACGGCCATAACGACCACACGCGAGGCCTGCTGTACCTGAATGAGTGGTATGAGAAGCTGGGACGCTACGGCGTGCCCCTGCTGGCCCATCCGGCAGCCTTTGCGCCCAAGCGCGTCAGGACGCTGGACATCGGCTCGCCCATGACGGCTGAAGCCCTTTCAGGCGTCTTCGCCCTGCGCCTGGAAAAGAAGCCCTTGTGGCTCAGCCCTAAGCTGGCGTATTTGGGAGAAATCGAAAAGACCAATTCCTTCGAAGGACATCATCCTATCGGCAAGACGAAGGTCGGCGGACAGTGGGAAAGCGATTTCGTTTGCGACGACACGGCGCTGGCCTATCGGTCGGAAGAGGGGCTGGTCGTCATTGCCGGCTGCTCTCATGCCGGTATCTGCAATATTATCGAGCAGGCTAAGCGCGTCTGCCGGGACGAGCGGATTGCCGCCGTCATCGGCGGATTCCATTTGATGAATCCGGATCCAGATGTATTGGAGCAGACCGTCGCCTATTTTAAGGCCCTTCAGCCCGGCGTCGTCTACGCTGCCCACTGCTGTGATTTCCCGTCGAAGTGTGCCTTAGCCGACGTCGTGCCGGTCAGGGAAGCCGGCGTAAATTTGGCGTTGGAATGGGTATAGGAGGTCGTCATGAATCAACTGCGGTATAACTGGGCGATAATCGGCTGCGGTACTATCGCCCATGAATTTGCCCAAGGTGCGGAACGCCTCGGCGGCCGCATATATGGCGTAGGGAACCGGACCCGGGAGAAGGCCGTAGCCTTTGCCTGGCAGTACGGCATAGAAACAGTGTACGACCGGCCGGAAGACGCGGCGCACGATCCCAACGTAGACATCGTCTATATCGCCACGCCCCATAATCGTCATATCGAATACATCCTGCCGGCGCTGCAAGCGGGAAAGCACGTCTTATGTGAAAAGGCCATTACCCTCAACAGCGGCGAGCTGAACCAGGCCATGGAAGCGGCACAGGAAAATGGCTGCATTTTAGCCGAAGGCATGACATTATATCACATGCCTTTGTATGAAGAACTGCGGAAGCGCTTCGAAGGGGGAGCGTTAGGCCGGCTGCGCCTGGTGCAGGCCAGCTTCGGCAGCTATAAGCCGTACGATATGACCAATCGCTTTTTCAGTAAGGAACTGGCTGGGGGCGCGCTCCTCGACATCGGCGTGTACGCCTTGTCCTTTGCCCGCTGGTTTTTATCGTCCAAGGCGACGCAGGTCCTCTCGCAGGTCTCCTTAGCGCCGAGCGGCGTAGACGAGCAGTCCAGTATCCTCCTGCAGAATGAAGCGGGAGAAATGGCCGTGTTATCTTTATCGCTTCACGCCAAGCAGCCTAAGCGGGGCACGGCTGTTTTCGACAGGGGATATATAGAAATCTATGATTATCCCCGCGGCAGTAAGGCTGTCGTTACGTATACAGATGACGGCCGCCAGGAAATCATAGAGGCTGGCTATACGGACATGGCTTTATGTTATGAAATCCTGCACATGGAGCAAGCCGCAGCAGGCGAAGGCAACGCCATGTATTTGCAGTATACGGCCGACGTGATGGAAACCATGACGACGCTGCGGCGGCAATGGGGATTGACTTATCCCGAAGAAGTATAACGATATTCATGAAAAAGGCTCTGATCAGGGCCTTTTTTTGTATGCTTTTTGGCAGCAAAAACAAAAAATATGGGAATGTCTGAGTGATTTGACAGAAAAAACGCAATCTGTCCTATTTACTGTGGTGTTTTATTGTAATAAAATTAGGTACAGATTAAAGAACATCGTCTTGTGCCGGCGTCGAGACCGAAAGGAAGGATGCGTTATGTATTCGCATACAACAAGAAGACAACAACCTGTTTCGACAAAATCACTTTGCATGACTGCCGTTTGTATGACTGTCGTATTTATGATGACGTTTATGGCGCGTATTCCCATTCCCTTTGGCTATGCACACTTAGGCGACGCCGTTATTTTTCTGCTGATCCTGTTTCTTCCGCGCCGTCAGGCTGGATTCGCCGCATCTATCGGCTCGGCCTTTTCGGATTTGTTAGGCGGATTTCCTGTATGGATTGTTCCGACGCTGGTCATTAAATGGGTTATGGTAGAGATAGTTTTCCGTATGGCTGCAATGCCGGCAAAGGGAGAAGGTCTCTCGGTCTTGTCCCTGCGGACGCTGCTGGCCTTTTCTGTATCGGCGTTGTGGATGGTCGTTGCCTATGCCGGATCGGGCGCCTTGCTATACGGTAGTGCCGGCGCCGGCTTGCTCATGACGCCGGGACTTATCGGCGAAGGCATTGTCAACGTCGCGGCGGCCGTGGCCGTCGGAGCGGCATTGCAGAAGGCGGCGGCGTGTTTTTAGGGAAACGAGGTAGCGTATGAAGCATCAGAAAAAAATTGCCTTGATCAACGACGTGACTGGCTACGGACGCTGTTCCGTCGCCGTAGAGCTGCCGATCATTTCGGCGCTGAAAATACAGGCCTGCGTATTGCCGACGGCGATCTTGTCGGTTCATACGGGATTTCCGACGTACTACATCGACGATTATACGGACCGGATGAAGTCGTACATGGAAAACTGGAAGGAAAACAATTTGACCTTTGACGGCATATCGACGGGATTTCTCGGCTCGGTGCAGCAAATCAAGCTGGTGCTGGACTTTCTGCGGAACTTTAAGAAGGAAGGCACGACGGTCATCGTCGATCCTGTCATGGGGGATTACGGCAAGCTCTATTCCTCGTATACAGAAGAACTGTGCCGCGGCATGCGGCATCTGCTGCCCTATGCCGATGTCATCACGCCGAACCTGACCGAAGCATGCCGACTTTTACAGATTCCTTATCCTGAAGATGGCCGTACCACGCTGGCAGAGCTGCGCGATATGGCCGGAGCATTATCGGGGTTAGGGCCGGGAAAACTGGTCATTACGGGGATTCACTGCGGGGAAGACATCGGCAATTATATTTATGAACGCGGCGCAGAGCCGCAGCTGCTGAAGACAAAGAAAATCGGCAGCGACCGATCGGGAACGGGCGACGTTTTCGCCGGCATCGTGTCAGGCATCGTCGTGCAGGGCCGTCCGCTGACAGAAGCCGTCCGTACGGCCGCCGATTTCATCACTAAGACCATGATATACACGGAAGAATTAGACTTGCCGCACAACTGCGGCTTGGCTTTTGAAGAATTTTTGACAGAATTGAAGTAGGGAGGAAAAATTCATGATAGTGTATGCCTATGACAAGGGAGAATACATCACTCTCGAAGAAAGCTTAAAACGCCAGCCGGAAGGAAAACGCGCTATATACGTGAACCTGACCAACCGCTGCACGTGCTCGTGCACCTTTTGTCTGCGCAGCATGAAGAAGATGGCCGAAGAAACGACGCTGTGGCTTAAAAAAGAACCAACTGTCGCCGAAGTACAGGCCTTGCTCGACGCTGCGCCGTGGGACTACGTGGGCGAAGTCGTATTCTGCGGATTCGGCGAACCGACAGAACGGCTGGAAGATTTAAAGAATTTGCTGGCTTATGTAAAGCAGACCCATTCCGATGTGCTGACGCGGCTGAATACGAACGGCCTGTCTGACCTGTCCTATGGCCGCGATACGGCACCGGATTTTAAGGGCCTCCTCGATACCATTTCTATCAGTTTGAACGCATCCAATAAGGAACGCTATTTGGAATTGACCCGCAGCCGCTTCGGCATACAGTCCTATGACGCCATGCTGCAGTTTGCCCAGCGATGCAAGCAATACGTGCCGAACGTCGTCCTAACCGTCGTCGATCACGTCGAAAACAGCGAAGAAATCGCCAAATGCCGGGCCATATGCCAGGAACGAGGCCTGACACTGCGCGTGCGCGTCTACGAAGACTCGTAAAAACGTGCCGGTTGCATAATTTATATATCTAAGAATCAATATACTGTTCGGTTTCGGCCGGGCAGTATTTTTGTATGGAAATTATTATTTTGTAGAAAAATATATTTAGTACAGATAGCAATGACAATCGTTTGACAATCAGAAATATGATATGCTATTCTCAATACGTGCAGCAGCTTATAGTAACGGTTCAATATTTTCAAAGAAATATGCTGACTTCAGGAGGAGAGAATAGATGATAAAGGTGCTTTTTGTTTGCCATGGGAATATTTGTCGGTCTACCATGGCGGAGTTCGTTATGAAGGAATTGGTGCGGCAGCGGGGGTTTGCCGATTCGTTTTATATTGCTTCGGCGGCGACGAGCCGGGAAGAAATCGGAAACGATACCCATTGGGGAACGAAGGAGAAACTGCGCGAGCAGGGAATTCCTTTTACGAAGCGCAAAGCCGTGCAGATTACCAAGGCCGATTACGAGGCGTACGATTATATTGTCGGCTTTGACCGGGAAAACGATTATGAAATTCGCCGCATTTGCGGGCCAGACGATGACGGCAAAGTATACTCTCTCTTGTCCTTTGCCGGTCTTGACCGCGAAGTGGCCGATCCGTGGTATACGGGGAATTTCGATAAGACCTATGAAGATGTCGATATGGGCTGCCGGGCGTTATTAGCGTATATATTGCAGAATAAGTAGGTGGAAACTTTGAGACGATGGTGAAGCTGATGTTTTCATGAGGGAGGGAAGAAGATGCGGGAGGTAAGCTGTTGGGACGGTTTGTGTGTCGGAATCAGCGGGACGACGCTGAAATGGCTGGCCTTGATTTCCATGACCATCGATCATATAGGCGTGTTTTTCTTTCCCGGATGCATGGAGCTGCGTATGATTGGCAGGGCAGCGTATCCTATCTTTGCCTATATGATAGCCGAAGGCTGCGCTCATACGCGTCGTAAGCAGCGATACTTTCTTTCTGTTTTGGGAGTAGGACTGCTGTGCTCTGTCGTCAGTTATATAGCCGATGGTAATTTGTACCAATCTATTTTCATTACCTTTGCCTGTTCGATTGCCCTTATTTTCGGATTATCTTATGTGACGCAGTACCGTCAGGTCCGACGGAGCGCTTGCCTGGCGATGTTTGGAACGGCAGGAGGCCTCGTTTTCTTATATGTTCTGTGTCATGCTTCCTTTGTGCCGGGCTTTGCTATAGATTATGGGTTTTGCGGCGCCGTTACGCCCGTCATGATTTGGCTAGGAACGACGAGGACGCAGAAACTGGCTGTTCTGACGTTCGGGCTGTGCTGTATTTCTCTGGAGCTGGGCGGCGTTCAGGCCTTTTCCTTAGCGGCACTGCCTCTTTTAATGTTATATAACGGCCGGCGCGGAACGAACGGCGGGAAATATATATTTTACCTGTATTATCCGGCTCACTTAGCCATTTTGTACGGCATTGTCCAAAGGCTTCGGCTATGATACCGGGATTGGCTGTTGTATAATATGCGTAAATTGTCTTTTGTCTCTTTTATGATGTGGTATAATATGTATATGTAAGGATATTCCGTTATAGAAAGAGGTGCCGTATATGGATAAGCAAATATTGGATTTTGTAGTAGAACAGACGCATGCGCTTATGGCCGCCCCGTCATGCAGCCAGGAAGCGAAAGCCGCGGCCCAGGCTTGGCTTGATGCCGTTGGGACAGACCGGGAAGCGGAAGAAACGAAGAAGTATATTGCCGAGCTGGAAGGGGATATCATGCCGATCGACATGCTGATCCAGTTTGCTGAATCAGACGGCGGCGTCCAGGTTTTCGGCGAAGAAACGGCGAAAGCTATTGCAGCCCATGCCAGAGACATTCAGTCTAAGGGCGCTGTATATTGTGATTGTCCGGCCTGTTCGGCGGCTGCTGCAATTTTGGAAAAGAAAGACAGCCTGTTATAATTCAATATAGTTTTCTAAATGACACCTATCTACGGTGTCATTTTAGTATTCGGATATAAATTGATATATGAGATTGGAAGGATGGTACATTGTGGAAACATGGCTTGATTTGCATATGCATACGAAATACAGCATGGACGGGGAGTTTGAGCCGGCTGATTTGATGCGGCAGTGCGCTGGCGCCGGTCTGCGGGCGGCAGCCGTTACGGATCACGACGCCGTAGGCGCTCTGGACGAGGCAAAAGCCGCGGCGTCAGCCTTGCAGCTATCCTTTATTCCGGGAATCGAAATCAGCTGTCAGCATAAGGGCAAGAATTTCCATTTGCTGGGATATGGCATTCGCTATCAGGCTCCGGTCTTTGCCGAATTGGAACAGGATCTGCACGCCCAGCGACTGGCTATTTCCGAAAAGGTCCTCGATGCCGTCGAAGGATTAGGCATCTATCTGAATCGGCAGGCCATATGGGACATGGCTTCCAGCGGCGTCGTCGCTTCGGTCAATATTGCTAAAACGGCGTTAGAAGACCCGCGCAATGACGGGAATCCCCTGCTGGCCCCCTACCGGCCCGGCGGCGCTCGCAGCAATGCGCCGTATGTCAATTTCGGCTGGGATTTCTGCGGCCAGGGAGGGCCGGCCTTCGTTCCCATGGTTCTCATGCCGTTCTCCCAAGCCGTCTGCATCATACAGGAACACGGCGGCGCTGCCGTGCTGGCCCATCCGGGAGCGAACATGAAGCAAAATCGGGACATAACGGAAGACTTAATCGCTCAAGGCATAGACGGCATCGAAGCGTACTGCAGCTATCACGACGACGATACGGCGGCTTTTTATGCAGCTATCGCTAACGAGCACGATTTGCTTGTTACGATTGGCAGCGATTATCACGGGCGGGCTAAGCCGCATATTCGCTTGGGGCAATACGGTCATCCTGCGCCGCAGGCTACGTTCGACGCGCTGTGCCGCATCATTCAGGACAGAGACGGGGACGTATGCCTATGAGCCAGATGAAATTTTATATACACGCGCTGGTTTGCTGTATCTGCTGGCTGGGCGCTCTAACTGTCGCCGGTGCTGAGGCGAAGCCGGCAGATGCAGCTGCTGTACAGACAGAGGCAGTACAAGCCATTCCGGACAAGGAAAAGCTGCCGCATGCTAACAGAAAAGAAGAAATGCGCCGATATGATCCCGCTGCTGACAGAAGCCCAGCTGAAGACATTCCCGTTGTCGAAACGAATTTTTCCTTTGCCGAACCGCTTCTGGTGCGGCCCGATACGAAAGGGATCGTCATCCATCATGTAGGCGTGCCGTCCGGCGACACGTCGGCAGAGGCCATTCACAAGGCCCATTTGGCGAAAGGCTGGGCCGGCATTGGCTATCATTACGTAATCCGAAAGGACGGTACGATTGAACGAGGCCGTCCGCTGGTCACCGTAGGCGCTCATGCTCAGGGCCATAATTACGATACGGTAGGCATCAACGTGACGGGCAATTTCGATACGGAACGGCCGACACCTGAGCAGATTGCCTCGCTGGAGCAACTTCTGGTTTTTTTGTGCCGCATCTACGATATCGAGGCGGGCGTTACGACGATCGAAGGCCATCGCGACGTGAACGCGACGGATTGCCCCGGCGACAACTTATACCGTCTGCTGCCGCAGATACGTCGCGACGTCAAGGTGCAGACGGCAGAAAAAGAGCTGGAAGACGCCGATATATGGGAGCTTCTCAAGAAAGACCGGTAATCCCGGCAAGTCATGCCTATGCGTTTAGCAGGAAAATATGATATAATACAAACCGTGTATATAGTAAGACAACGTAAAACATTACTAAATAGGGCTTTAGCGTACTGTCTAAAGCCCCATTTTCTATGAGGTCAAGCAATGAATCAAGTATTTCAATGGATGAATGACGATGAAAATATTAAAAAGGCAGCGGAGCAGTTTCATCAGCCTGGACGGCACAGCATTTACGGGCTGGGCGGCTCGGCAAAAAGCGCCTTTACGGGAAACGCGCTGGCAGACATAAAGGGGCCGGCGCTGCTCGTCGTGCCGGGAAAAGAACAGGCCGCGGCCTGGCAGACCGATTTGCAGTTCTGGCTGCCCGACATGGCGGTTTTGGATTTTCCTTTTGTCGACAAAGCCGTCTTTACGACGACGGCGAAGAGCATCGAACGGTCGGCGCAGCAGATGCGCGTTCTCGGTTTTCTGCGCGAAGGCCGGCCCGGCGTCGTATTGGCGACGGCGGAGGAAGCTTTTCAGTATGTACTGCCGCCGCAGCGCATTGACGACGGCGCAGTCGATATAAAGACCGGCGCGGAGTACGAACGGGACATGCTCCTGCAGCGTCTCGTAGACGGCGGGTACGAGCGAGTCGATCTCGTCGAGCGGCGCGGTCATTTTTCCGTTCGCGGCGATATTATTGATATATATGCGGTCAACCAGCAGGACCCGCTGCGCGTCGAGTTTTTCGGCGACGACATAGACAGCCTGCGCTTTTTCGACGTCAACAGCCAAAAGTCGAAGGAAGCGGTGGAACAGGTCCGCCTGCTGCCGATTTCACTGGAAGAAGAACAGGACGAACGGGCCTGCACGGTTCTCGATTACATCGGCGACGGCGTCATAATCTGGGACGAGCCCAACCGGATACGGGAAAGCCTGAAAAAGCTTTTGAAGGAGTCCGACGATTATAAAGGCCGCCTCTGTCCCTGGCAGAAGGCTGTGACGGCAGAACGGGCGGCTAGTCAAATCATGCTGTCCCTTATGGCCCAATCCGTGCCGGACATGCCGGCTGACTCTTCGTCGAGCTTCGCCGCAAAGATGATGGCAAGCTTTCAAAAGCAGTTTACCCTGCTGAAGGATGAGCTGAGCCACTGGCAGAAAAACGGCAATACGGTTCTCTTCGTATTGGGGAGCCGCGAGCGGACGGCGTCTTTGACAGCTTGGCTCCGTCAGCAGGACGTGGAGCCGCAGTTGTATGCCGCAGACAAACCCTTGCAGAAAGGGGCCGTGTACACAGCAGACGGCGAAATCCGCAGCGGCTTCGAGCTTCCCTACGCCAAGCTCGTCGTTTTGGCCGAGCGGGACGTATACGGCATGCAAAAGCGCCGCCTCCGCCATCATGCGGCCAAGGGACAGGAAATCAACGTATTTACGGACCTGAAGCCCGGCGACTACGTCGTCCACGAGTCCCACGGCATCGGCCGGTACGAAGGCATTAAGACCATCGAGCTGGACGGCGTGCATAAGGACTATTTGGAAATCCATTATGCCGGCCAGGATATCCTGTACGTGCCGACAGATCAGCTGAAACTGCTGCAGCGCTATATCGGAAATGAAGGGACGACTCCGAAGCTGCACCGAATGGGCGGCAACGAATGGCAGAAGGTGCGGAAAAAGGCCCAGAAATCGATTACTGATTTGGCGGAAAAGCTCGTCGCTTTGTACGCTAAGCGGGAAATCGTTCCGGGATATGCTTTTCCGGCCGATACGTCCTATCAGAAGGAGTTTGAAGACGCCTTTCCCTATGAAGAAACGGACGACCAGCTGCGGGCTGTCCAGACGATCAAGAAGAGCATGGAAAAGCCCTTTCCCATGGATTGCCTCGTCTGCGGCGACGTAGGCTTCGGCAAGACCGAGGTCGCCATGCGGGCCATTTTCAAGGCCGTCATGGGGGGCAAGCAAGTCGCCGTCCTCGTGCCGACGACCGTATTAGCCCAGCAGCACTTTCAGACCTTCAGCGAACGGTTCGGCCCCTTCGGCGTAGCCTGCGACGTACTGAACCGTTTCCGCTCGTATAAAGAAAAGAAGGACATCTTGGCCCGTACGCTCCGCGGCGACGTCGACGTCCTCATCGGCACGCACAGCCTGCTGAACAAAAAGGTAAAATTTAAAGACTTAGGCCTGCTCGTCGTCGACGAAGAGCAGCGTTTCGGCGTGGCCCAGAAGGAAAAATGGAAGGCCTGGGCCGCCAATATCGACGTGCTGACCTTGAGCGCGACGCCGATTCCCCGGACGCTGCACATGTCCTTGGTCAACCTGCGGGAAATGTGCATTATCGAGACGCCGCCGACAGACCGCCTGCCGGTGCAGACCTATGTGACGGAGTACAACGCCCGTATCGTCCGCGACGCAGTCATGCGTGAAAAGCGGCGGGGCGGACAAGTATTTTTCGTCTACAACCGCGTCGAATCCATCGAGACGATGAAGGACGAGCTGCAGGCCCTGCTGCCGGATATTACCATCGGCATCGCCCACGGCCAGATGGCAGGGACGCTGCTGGAGCAGATCATGTTTGATTTTTACGAAGGAAGATACGACGTGCTCCTGTGCTCCAGTCTGGTAGAGAATGGGCTGGACGTGGCTAACGCCAATACGATTATCGTGTACGATGCCGACCATTTCGGCTTGTCCCAGCTGTACCAGATGCGCGGCCGCGTCGGCCGGAGCCATCGCATGGCTTACGCCTATTTCCTGTATCGCCGCGATAAGGTGCTGTCGGAAGTGGCAGAAAAACGGCTGCAGGCTATTAAAGAATTTACAGAGTTGGGATCAGGCTTTAAGATTGCCATGCGGGATTTGGAAATCCGCGGCGCCGGCAACCTGCTGGGCCGGGAACAGCACGGCAACATTGCCAGCGTCGGGTTCGCCATGTACTGCCATATGCTGGAAGAGGCTATTGCCAAGGCCCAGTCCGGCAAGCCCGCCGAGCCGGAACGGCAGGATACGGTCATGGAAATCCATGTCGACGCGTTTATTGACGACGAGTATATCAGCAACGGCGGCCAGAAAATCGAAATGTACCAGCGCATGGCCCTGCTGCGGACTGAAGAGGAACTCAACGCCCTGGCGGCAGAGCTGGAAGACCGGTACGGCAAGCCGACGAAGCCCGTGCAGACGCTGCTGCAGGCGACGAAGCTGCGCTTGCAGGCCCAGGATCAGCACATCGTGTTGATTTCGCAGAAGAGGGACGTGCTGGAACTAAAATGGCAGTATCCCAACCTGCTTCCCAAAGCGAACCAGCTGGATATATCCCTGCGCCGCCGCGTGCGGCCCGTGCCGGGTAATCCGCTGATGCTGCGCGTGTCCCTGGCTAATACGCCGGATATACTGACGCTGCTCTCCGAGCTGCTGACTACGTTTTCGAAGCTGAGAAAGGGGAATCCCCTTGAGTAAAACTTCTTTTTTGCAAGGCGCTATGGTTCTGACCGTCGCCGGTATCGTCGTAAAGATACTCGGCGGCGCGAACCGCATCCTGTTGTCCCGGCTGTTGGAAGGCGAAGGCATCGGCTTATATCAGATGGCCTATCCCTTGTATATCTTATTTCTCAGCATTGCCGGCGCGGGCATACCGATCGCCGTCTCCATCATGGTAGCCGAACAGACGGCTAAAGGGAACTACAGCGGCGCCAAGCGTATTTTCCATATTACCCTGGCCGTCATGACCTTGGCAGCCTTA
The DNA here is from genome assembly GCF_002163455.1 of Megasphaera sp. An286. NCBI lineage: Bacteria > Bacillati > Bacillota > Negativicutes > Veillonellales > Veillonellaceae > Megasphaera > Megasphaera sp. An286. The sequence continues at coordinate 74,454 of NZ_NFIY01000004.1, forward strand.
GGCTGCGGCGTCGTCATGGCTTTTGGGGCGAAGGCCCTGATTGCCTACGGACTGGTCCGCGATGACCGGGCGTACCTGCCCCTGCTGGTGCTCGCGCCGGCCCTGACAATTTCCATCGTAACGTGCTGTTTCCGCGGCTACTTCCAGGGGCTGCAGCTCATGACGCCGACGGCAGTGTCGCAGATGGTCGATCAGTTTGTCCGCGTGTGCACGATGCTTGTCCTGGCCTGGCTGCTGTTTCCGTACGGATTGGAAATCGCGGCGGCTGGCGCTACCTTCGGCGCCGTGCCGGGGGCGGCGGCCGGATTGGCTGTCATAGCCTTCTTGTATTACCGTCACAGCCGCGCGCCCTTGCCGGCTGACGAGGGGCAGTTTGCGCCCTGCCGGGCCGTTTCGGTTATCCGGCGGCTTGCCGTCCTGGCCGTCCCCGTCGCAGCGGCGAACATGCTGCTGCCGGCCGTAGCGAGCATCGACCTGTTTATCGTGCCGCAGCGGCTGGAGGCGGCCGGATATACGATACACGAGGCGACGACGCTGTTTGGCTATCTCACCGGCATGGCCAACGGCCTTGTCCAGCTGCCGACGATATTGACGATTTCCCTGGCGACGAGCCTGGTGCCGGCCGTTTCGGCAGCCTATTCCAAGGGACAGACTGATCTGGTCTTGAAGCGGGCCCATACGGCTATGCGCATCGCCAACATCATCACGGTGCCGAGCTGCTGCGGCCTGGCCGTATTGGCCGTGCCGATTTCGCAGATGCTCTACGCGACACCTGAAGCCGGCCCGGCTATCTGCGTGCTGTCCATATCCGTCTTTTTTATCGGCGTGCAGCAGATTACGAGCGGCCTGCTCCAAGGCATGGGGCATACGGCCATTCCTTTGCTCAACATGGCCGTTGCCGCCGTATTTAAAATCTTATTCAGCTGGCATTTGACGGCGATTCCCTGGCTGGGGGAAGTCGGTGCGGCCTGGGCTACGAATATTGACTTAGCCGTGGCGACGATTTTAAATTTGTATTTTGCCCATCGGCTCATTGCGTACCACGTGCAGTGGGGATATGTTGCCCGCTTGTTCCTGTCGGCTGCGGCTATGGCCGGGACGGCCTGGTTTGCATATCACGGATTATTGCTGTTTTTGGGCAATACGGGGGCAACGCTCGCCGCGATCAGCTCGGCCGGGGCCGTATACCTCCTCTGTCTGTTCTTATTCCGTGCCGTCGCCGCCGACGATCTTCGCCGCGTGCCTGTCGTAGGCGCGAAGGTGTCATCGCTGCTCGGCAGGCTGGAAAAATAACTTGGAAAAAGCCTGAAAGGGGGATACGTCATGGGAACTATTGAAATCATTCCGTTAGGGAAGGATGCGGCTGGCTGGGAGCGTTCGTTTGAAGAAACGTACCGGCCTGTCGTGGACTATTTAGTCAAGACGTCGTATGTGAGAGATGTCGTGCATACCGTGCCGGGCGGACCGGCTATGGCCGAAAAAGTCCGCCAGATGATCGATGACGCGCTGAAGGAGGAAGCGGCGCAGGGGCACATGCCCTTCGATATGGCGCCTATCGTAGACGTCATGGCCAGGCTGCGCGGCCCGAATGGCTGCCCGTGGGATATTGCCCAGACCCATCGGACGCTGCGCCGGTTCCTACTGGAAGAAGTATACGAAATGCTCGACGCCATCGACCAGGGCGACGACGCGGGAATGCGGGAAGAACTGGGCGACGTGCTGTATCAGGTCGTCATTCACTCCCGCATCGGCGAAGAAGAAGGGCTTTTCTCCGCCCAGGATATCGTCCGCGATATTACGGAAAAGATGATTCGCCGCCATCCCCACGTTTTTAGCGAAAAAAGCCTTGAAAACAAGGGTGAGAGTGTGTTAAACTGGGATAGATTAAAGCAGGGCGAAAAGCGCCAGCATCATGACCAGATGCTGGACGGCGTCGTCAAAGGACTTCCGTCTCTGCTGCAGGCCTATAAGCTTCAGGAAAAAGCGGCCAAGGTCGGCTTCGACTGGGATAAGGACGAAGACGTGCTGGCTAAGCTGGACGAAGAATGGCAGGAGTTTCAGGAGGCCCTGCAGGAGCAGGACGGAGACCACGCGGAAGAAGAAGCGGGCGACGTGCTATTTGTCTTTGCAAATGTATGCCGGCATTTTCATATCGAGCCGGAATGCGCGTTACATCGAGCGAACAGCAAGTTTCGCCGCCGGTTTTCTCACGTCGAGCAGCGCGTTAAGGAATCGGGCCGTTCGTGGAACGAGTTTTCCTTAGACGAACTGGATTCCTTTTGGAAGGAAGCCAAGGACTTGGAACGGCGCGGCTGCGGCGACGGGGAATAGGTTGGCTGTGAAGATAGATGTAACCAAATAAAGGAGGACTTGTAATGAACAAAACAGAATTAATTGCGAGTGTCGCACAGAAATCTGATCTGACGAAAAAAGATGCTGAAAAAGCGGTAAAGGCTGTATTTGAAGCCATCAGCGAAAGCTTGATCGAAGGCGATAAAGTACAGATTATCGGTTTCGGCACTTTTGAAGTTCGCCAGCGCAAAGCCCGTGAAGGCCGCAATCCGCGCAACAACGAACCGATTCAGATCGAAGCTTCCAAGACACCGGCATTTAAAGCTGGCAAACAGTTAAAAGACTTGGTCAACAATAAATAATGTCGTAAAACGAGGGCCGCATAGTACACGGCCCTTTTCTTTACTTGATTTTTGTCGTAACATAGAGATAGTAAGGTAATCGTATCTTCTACCCAAAAGAAGGGATTTGTATGACGAAGAAAAAAGTCCTGATCATGTCGGCGTCGATCGGCACAGGACATACGCAGGCAGCGCGCGCAATAGAAGAATATGTGAAAACGATTCCTGCCGACTGGGAGGTAGAGCACGTCGATTTTCTTTCTAACGACGTCTTGTCTATCGATAATATCGTCAAGGAGACGTATATCAAAATCCTGGACTTATTCCCTTTATTATACGATTTGATGTACTACTCTTCTCAGGGCTATAAGAAGGGCATGGCAGTTAAGACGCTCATTTCTTGGGGGCTGAAGCGCCGCATGCTGCGCGTTTTAGCCGACAAGAAGCCGGACGTTCTCGTCTTCACCCATCCGTTTCCGGCCGGCGCGGCGGCTCTGCTCAAGCGTCAGCGCCGCTTAACGATTCCCCTCGTCGGCATCATTACGGATTTTGCCATTCATCAGCTGTGGGTATACCCGCAGATCGACGCGTATTTTGTTGCCGCGTCTCCCCTGAAAAAGCTGCTGACCGAGCAGGGCATCGACGGCCGGAAGATTACCGTGTCGGGAATTCCCGTCCGCAGCGCCTTTAAGCAGGGCACGTGGCGCTGGGATGAAGACCATCAGCGCAACAAAAACGTCCTCATCATGGGCGGCGGATTGGGCATGGGGTCTATCCGCCAGTCTCTGGTACGCCTTGACAAGCTGGACGATGTCGATAGCTTTACTGTCGTTACGGGATATAACGCCGATTTATACGATGAAATTTATCAGCTTCGCCGCGAACTGCGCCATCCCGTCAAGGTGCTGGGCTATACGAACCGTATTGCCGAACTCATGGCGAAGGCGGCCCTTCTGGTCACGAAGCCGGGAGCGCTGACCTGTACGGAAGCGGCGACGGTTCAGGTGCCGATGGTGCTGTACAGCCCTATTCCCGGACAGGAAGAGGCGAACGCCATGTACATGCAGGAGAAGGGCTGCGCCCGCTGGGCGAAGGGTCAGGAAAATCTGGCCGTCATTACGGCAGATTTGCTGCGGCACCCGGAAAAACTGCAGGCTATGTCAGAGGCCAGCGTGTCGTGCCACCGCGATGGAGCGCGTATTATTGCGACTCATATTCGTCAGATTGTATTTCCGGACGATGAGGAATCCCTGTCGGTCTGCGGCAGCGAATATTCTCACGAATCAATATAACGAAGCCGGATGGCCCATAGTCTTCGCTATGGAGGCAGCATCCGGCTCTTTTTATAGGAGGAATGGCAAGTGAAACAGACTACTACACGGCGGCCCCGCCAGACCCGGCAGCCGCGCCGCCCCAAACGCTCGTCATCGCGGCCGTGGATCGTCCTGCTGTGTCTTATCGCCTTATGCATCGGTGCGTATTGGCTCGCCGGCGACAGGGACACGGGCAGGGAGCCGTCGTCGGATCGGCAGATGGAGCAGATTGAAACGGTTCGCGACGACGGAAAAGACGCCGTATATACAGATACTTCTCAGGAATTAAGCGACGCTGTCGCCGCTTGGCTTAAGGAACAAGGGGCCGACATACAGGAGCTGAAGCGCGAAGAGCGAAGCGAAGATCGGCAGGCGACGGGCGGCACGATTTACTGGACGACGCGCAGCACTGCCGTAACGCCGTCAGAGCCCTTTTCCCGGGAAAAACTGGAAAAATTCCTGCAAAAGAGCGGCGGCAAAGCGTCTATATACCGGGTGACACAGACGAAGCTCGACGGGCAGGACGCTGTAGAATACGATATCGCTTACTTCGATATCCTCGACGGCGACCCACTGTACCTGGTGACGGACAAGCTGTACATTTTGCCGGTACAGGAAAAGGGCGGCTTAGTCAAGAATATAAAGGATATATTCACGGAATCGTCTTCGCCTGACGAAGAAACAGATAAACAGGCGGAACCGAAGAAAGCCGTAACGGAATCGAAGCCGAAGCAGGCTGAGCCGAAGCAAAGCCATCCGGCACAAGTACAGGGACGGCTGGCCATCGTTATTGACGACTGCGGCGTCGACCTCGATACGTTGTCGCGTATGAATTCCATTCCCGTCCCGCTGACATATGCCGTCATGCCGTATAAGGCTCATACAGCCGAAGCCGCCGCCAGCGGCTACAGCGCGGGACGCAAGATATTTGTGCACATGCCCATGCAGCCTCTGAACACGACGTCGTCGGAAGAAATATTTATCGGCGGCGACATGAGCGACAGCAAGATTCAGGCTACGGCTAATGAAATCCTCGATCAGGTGCCCTATGCCGTCGGCATGAACAACCACCAGGGATCAATGGCCACGGCAGACGAACGCATCATGAAAAGCGTCATGTCCGTTATGAGGCAGCGCGGGCTGGCCTTCCTCGACAGCCGCACGAACAGCGCCTCCGTAGGCGAGCAGACTGCCTCGGCTATGGGCGTCATGACAGGCCGCAATAACCTGTTCATCGACAATGATTCCGATGTGGCTTCTATTAAAGAACGGCTGCGTCAGGGCGGAGACATGGCGATACGAAACGGCAGCGCCGTCGTCATCGGCCACTGCCGGCCGAATACGGCGCAGGCTCTCAGCGAAATGGTCGATGAGCTCCATGCCAAGGGCGTCGACATCGTATTTGTAACGGACTTGATGTCGTAGCGGGGGAAGACTATGGATATAGGGGATAGTACGATTTCTATATACATTCTGATATTCGTCATGGGCGGCGGATTTTTGGCAGGCTTCGTCGACGCCATTGCCGGAGGCGGAGGCCTTATTTCCCTGCCGGTGCTGCTGGCGACGGGCATGCCGCCCCATCTGGCTATCGGTACGAATAAATTTTCCGCTACCTTCGGCGCCGTCATGAGCGCCTGGCAGTTCTGGCGGGCCGGCAAGGTAGACGTCCACCTGATGAAGATAGCCCTGCCCTGTACCTTCGTTGGAGCCGTGCTGGGCTGCGCCTGTATGCTTCACCTGTCGGCCCAATGGCTCCAGCCGATTATCATCGCGGCCCTGGTGGCGACGATTCTCTTTGTTTTCAGCCGGGGAAGCTCTATGGGAGCGGTCAATACGTATCAGGGCGAGACGAAGAAGAACCTGGCCTTAGCCATGGCCGCAGCCGGCGCTATCGGATTTTACGACGGTTTCATCGGTCCCGGCACGGGAACCTTTCTCATCGTGGCCTTTGTTTCCCTGGGCTTTGATTTCATCATCGCCGCCGGCAACGCCAAGGTGCTGAACCTGATGAGCAATCTGACCAGCTTCGTCCTCCTCGTATACTGGGGAAAAATATTGTATATTTACGGCGCGGCGATGGCCGTTTGCCTGTTTGCCGGCGCATATTTCGGCTCCCGTCTGGCGATACGGCGCGGTACGGCCTTTGTCCGGGCGATTATGCTCGTCGTGACGACCGTGTTAATTGTTAAGCTGGCCTTGGATTACGCCGGATTACTATAGCGAAGGAGGAAATGCGATGATGGAATCTGCTCAGAAAACGGTCTTCATCAGCGGCGGCACGTCGGGCATCGGCCTGGCGGCAGCGGAAATTTTACTGAAAAGAGGCTGGACCGTCGCGGTCAGCGGCCGCAGCGCTGAGCGGGGCAAGGCGGCTCTGGACTATTTGAACGCCGGCAGCCGTGCCGTATATATGAGCGGCGACGTAGGCAATGACGAGGACTGCCGCCGCATGATCGGCGAAACGGTTCGTCAGTTTGGACGGCTGGACGGCCTCGTTACGTCGGCAGGATATTATGAAGAATGCCTGCTGGAATATACTGACGATGAACAGGTGCGGAAGATGTTTGCTGTCAACGTGTACGGCACGATTTCTTTGTGCAGATATGCTCTGCCGTATCTCAAAAAGACCTGCGGCAGCATCGTCACCGTAAGCAGCGACGCCGGCCTGCAGGGAAACGTGGCCTGCTCGGTTTACGGCGCGACGAAGGGGGCCGTCGTGGCTTTTTCGAAATCCCTGGCACTGGAGGCGGCGCCCCATCAGGTGCGGGTTAACTGCGTTTGTCCCGGCGACGTAGAAACGCCGCTCTTGGAAAAGCAGCTGCAAGGCGACCCGTCCCGGACGATAGAATCCATGAAAGAACAGTACCCCTTGTACCGGCTGGCGAAGCCGCAGGAAGTGGGGAAGGCTATCGCCTTTTTGCTCAGCGACGATGCGTCGTTTATCACCGCTGCGGCACTTCCCGTCGACGGCGGTTTGACAAGCTGGTAAAAACATGGGAAAATAAATTAACTCATCAAATTTGCGCAAATGAGGTGGTATATATGTCAGAAGAAATGAAAACAGTAGAACAGCTGCAGGAAGAAATTGCCAAGCTGAAACAGGAATTGGCCGATTTGAAATCCAGTCAGGCTCCGGCTCAGGAAGCTGAGCCCGTCGCTGCGGCCGACCAGGAAATTCCCGGCGGCGAAAGCGAAATGGCCCTGCAGGTCCTCCAGACCATCGAGCAGTCTACGGACGACGTAGACGTCAAGGTTGAGACGCTGTGCCGCTGGGCGGCAGCCCGTGCCGGCGCGATTGTCGTCGCGCCGCTGCTGGGAACGGTAGCTCTCATGGCGAACGAAGTATATCTCGTCAGCCGCATCGCCCGCATTTACAACGTCAAGCTGACCGAACGGGCTCTCATCGCCTTCCTCGGCGCCGTCGGCAGCCGCATGATCGGCACCCTGCTCACGACGCTCATCCCGTTCAGCGTCATTCAGGTTCCCGTAGCCGTAGGCATTACGTACAGCCTGGGCCGCGTAACGCAGCGCTGGATGAAGGACGGCATGCCCAGCGACATGACGCCGTACGTCGAAATGATGGGCGAATGGAAGGACAAAGCCCGCGAACAGGTCGACCGCCTGCGTGAAAATCCCTTGAAGAACGTTCCTCTCGGCGACGAAACCGTCGACTTCATCAAGCGGTGGGGCGGCACGGCTGCGGAAAAATTCCAGGACGTCAAGGAAAAGGGCCAGGAATTATACCACAATGTCCGCCATAAGGACGATTTAGTAGAAGAAATTATCGAAGAAAAAGCGGCGGAAGACGCGGCGAAGGCCGTCGAAGCAGAAACGGCGGACGAATCTGCAGACGACATAGCGGAACAAGCTGCTGCAGCCGAAACAACGGAAGAAGATAAGAAGACTACGGTAGAAGAACAGGTCAAGGCCGCCGTAGAAGACGCCAAGATTCCGCTGGATTAAAAAAGGACGATGCGTATGTGGAAACTGCTGAGCTTTTTCGCCCGTTTTTATACGCCGGGAAAATTTATTCGCTTTATACGGGGAACGGGACGGCGCCTTCATTTCCTGCCCAAGCTGATGACGATTTTTTACTGCATGCAGGATAAGGATACGCCGAAGTTCGTCAAGCTGGCCCTGATGGGCGCCCTGGGGTACGTCATACTGCCTCTGGATTTGGTGTCCGACGCCTTTATCGGTATCGGCTGGCTCGACGACGCCGCCGTCGTAGCGGCGGCCCTGCGCTTGGCCGGAACGTACGTCAAGCCGGAGCACCTGGAAAAGGTACGCCGCATGTTTCCCTTTGCTAACGTGTGACGACATAGACAATTCCGATACGGACATCCGTGTTGGGATTGTCTATTTCTCATGAATTGGCGAAATTCCTTTGACAAACATACGCACTCATCGTAAAATGATGTGAGTGTGCTATATAGGAGGATGAATTGGCATGGTTACTGTTACTGAAAAAGTGCGGTTTTATGAAACCGATATGATGGGAATTGCCCACCACTCCAACCACATCCGCTGGTTTGAATGCGGCCGCTGCGAGTATTTAAGGCAGGCCGGCATAGACTTGTTCGAGCTGATGGACGAAGGCATATTATTTCCCATAAAGAGCGTCTCCTGCGAGTACGTCAGCCCCATTAACTACGCCGATACCATCGTGATTGAAACGCGTCTGACCCGTCTGTCGCGGGCCCAGATGACGTATTCATACCGCATTGTGCGCAAAGAAGACGGCGTCCTGCTGGCCGTCGGCACGTCGCAGAACGTGTTTACTCATAAGGATACGGGGACAGTGGCCCGTCTGGACGACAGGCACTACAATAAATTGAAAGCATGGTATGAGCGGGAGGAAGCTTCTGCCCAATAATGGAGGAATGACAAGTGGAGCGGAATAGACAGCCTATCGGCGTATTCGATTCCGGCGTCGGCGGTTTGACTGTCGTAAATAAACTGCGCATGCTGCTGCCTCATGAAAATATCATTTATGTCGGCGATACGAAGCGCAATCCCTACGGTTCGCGTACGCCGGAAGAAATATTTTCATATACGAGAGATATACTGCGTTTTATGAGCGAAAAAGAGGTCAAGCTCGTCGCTATCGGCTGCAATACCGTCACGGCCGTCGCCTACGAGACGGTGCGGCAGGAAGTGCCGTATCCCCTCATCGGCATGAGCCGCGGCATTCGTACGGCTCGGGAGATCAGCGCCAAGAAAAAAATCGCCGTCTTCGCGACGGATTTGACGATTGCCAATCACAGCCATAAAAAAATGGCTGCGGCCATCGATCCGGACATCGAAATTGTAGAACAAGCCTGCCCGGCCTTGGCCAATCTCGTCGAGCGGGGCGTCCTGTCCGGCGAGGAGATCATGGAGCCCCTTCGTCGATATACGGCCCCGGTCATTGCGTCCGGAGCTGATACGGCCATTTTTGGCTGCACGCATTTTCCCTTTGTGCAGCCTTTATTCGAAGAGCTGTGCGGCGATACGATTGCCTTTGTAGACCCGGCTCACGAAATGGCCTTGCAGACGCTGGAAGTGTTAAAGAAGGGCGGCCTTCTCAATCACGACCGCCTGCCGGGATATCTGCGCCTTTGCTTTACCGCCGAGGCCCGGCGCGGCGGCAAGCTGGCCGAGCATCTCATTCCGGCCAACGAATTTACAGTTGAAGAAATATCCTTTGCCTGAGGGCGGAGAAAATTACGGCCTTATCGGATAGATAAGGCGTCGAAAAGGAGTCTTGCGCCGTGTTATTGTATGTATTGATCAACATCGTCATTGCTGTTATCGGCATCGTCGCCGTATTGTATCTTCTGTTCCGCTTATTTGCCTGGAGACAGGGCGACGCCCGCTTCGTCATCGAGGCGCGCCGCCGCAAGCCCTTTGAGCTGAAGCAGATGACCGCCGATACGGCTGTCTTTGAAACGGAAGTTCCCTTTCATAACGCCGGCCGTCAATTAGGCACGATTATGGACTTTTATCCCCGGACGCTTCTGCCGCGGGAACAGTACGACAAGTGTGTCGTCCATTCGCAGCTGGCCAATAAAGAAGCCGAACGGGACGACAACTACTGGGAATCTGTCATTTACTATCCTGGAAAGGGAAGCAGCCTGCGCGTTACCATCGCCCTCGTCAGCAAGAGCGGCAACATCCGCGAAGATTTGAAGACTTTCCCCGACATGCCCATCGATTTGGTATATCAGGTCGTATCGAGAAGCGAATGGTACATCCACAAAGCCCGCATTACCCTGAAGGCTTCGGAAGTACAGCACGCATTGGAACTGCATTAGGAGGTATATAAAAATGGCAGAATTAGAACTTGTACCGATTAAGACGAGAATCCTTACGGATAAAGATGACATTGTCGATGCCATTGAAGAATATGCAAAGGATATTGTCGGGCCCGACGATATCGTATGCACGGCCGAAAGCGTCGTAGCGATTACGCAGCGCCGCTATACGCGCCCGGAAGAGCTGACGCCGTCGTGGCAGGCCCGCCTCATGCGCCGCTTTGTTCCCGGCGAAGGCAGCATGGCCAGCCTGTACGGCATGCAGGCCGCCATGGAGCTGGAAGGGGAATGGAAGATGCTCTTCTGCTTCATCATCGGTTTCCTGGCCAAATTAATCGGTAAAAACGGCGTTTGGTACCAGCTGTGCCGCCAGGCTTCCCTGACGGACGACGTTACAGGCACGATGCCGCCTTTTGACAAATGCATCGTCTACGGACCGGCTGAACCGGATAAGGTAGCAGAAAAGATTAAGCAGCGCCTGGGCTGCTACGGTGCCTGTGTCGCCGACGTCAACGACTTGAAGCGCTCTGCCGTCCTCGGCCATTCAAAGGGCCTCAATCCCAGCGAAATTGCCCGCATTCTTATCGACAATCCCTTTGGAAACGCTTCGCAGAAAACCCCTATCGTCGTCATCAAGAATTATGCGAAGTTCGTTCATCAGAAGCCCGAACCTGCGGCGGCAAACTAAGGAGTGACGACGGAACTATGAAACAGACTATCGTCCTGGCAACGCATAACGCCGGAAAAATACGGGAATTCAAAAGCGTATTGGAACCCTTGGGATATACGGCGACAGCCGTCCGCGACTTGTGTCCTCAGCTGCCGGAGCCGGAAGAAACGGGGACGACCTTTGAAGAAAACGCCCGCCTGAAAGCGGCGTATTATATGAAGGCCACCGGGCTTCCCTGTCTGGCCGATGATTCCGGCATCATCGCTGACGCCTTAGGCGGACGCCCCGGCGTCTATTCGGCCCGCTATGCCGGCCCGGAATGTGACGATGAAAAGAACAACCAAAAGCTGATCGACGAATTGTCGGCTTTCCCGCCGGAAAAGCGGACGGTTCATTACGCCTGCGTGCTGGCCCTGCTGTTTCCCGACGGACGGGAAATCGTCAGGGAAGGCCGCTGCAGCGGCGTGCTGCGCGATTTTTATGCTGGTACGAACGGCTTCGGCTACGATCCGTTGTTTTACGTGCCGGAAAAGGGCAAGACCATGGCCGAGATGACGATGGAAGAGAAAAATGAAATCAGCCATCGGGGCAAAGCTCTGGAGCTGCTCGTCGAGGCCCTGTCATGAAGCCCGTCCTCATAGGTGTCGTCAGCGACAGCCACGGCCGCTTTCGTCCGCTGGAACGCATGGTATCGCAGGCGCCGGACGTAGCGGCGTGGATACACTGCGGCGATTACAGCGACGACGGCGACGATTTAGCCATATATACAGGCGTGCCCGTATATTCCGTCAGGGGCAACAACGATTTTATGAGCGACGCGCCGGCGTGCCGCAAGGTGACCATCGGCGGCGTGAATATTATCGCCGTTCACGGGCACCAGTGGTACGGCGAAGCGCGGCTGGCTAAGCTTCGGCAGCTCGGAAGAGAACACGAGGCCCGGCTCGTCCTGTTTGGACATACGCACCGCCGCTTTTGCCAGCGTGACGACGATATGACCATCGTCAATCCCGGCAGCGTTTCCCTGCCCCGCGACGGCAGGGTGGGCACGTATGCCGTGTGCGCCATAGCCGACGGCGTGCTGACGGATATACAGTTTTATGAACTGACAAAGTAACTTTTATTTGGAAATTTTATTGAAAAGGTATGATGAAATGGCAACGAAAACGAATAAATTAAAATTGTATGGCTTCAATAATCTGACCAAAACGCTGAGCTTCAACATATACGACATTTGTTATGCCCTCAGCGAAGAGTCGCGCCGCCAGTATATCGAATATATTGATGAACAATATAACGCAGAACGGCTGACGAATATTTTAAAAAATGTCTCGTCTATTATCGGCGCAAATATTTTGAATATTGCCAGCCAGGATTACGATCCCCAGGGGGCCAGCGTGACCATCCTCATTTCGGAAGAGCCTGTCGAACCGGCCGACGCCGACGTAGTTTGTCATCTGGATAAGAGCCATCTGACAGTTCATACGTATCCGGAAAGCCATCCCCAGAAGGGGATTATGACCTTCCGCGCCGATATTGACGTATCGACGTGCGGCCGTATTTCTCCTCTCAACGCGCTGAATTACCTGATTGACAATTTCGACTCCGACATCGTAACCCTCGACTACCATGTCCGCGGCTTTACCCGCGACGTGAGCGGCAAGAAGCTGTTCATCGATCACCGCATTAATTCCATCCAAAACTACATTTCCCAAAGTACGCGCAGCCGTTATAATATGATAGACGTCAACGTATATCAGGAAAATATTTTCCATACGAAAATGATGCTGAAGGATTTTGACTTGAACAACTACCTGTTCAACATGACTGCCGACCAGCTGACGGAACGGCAGCGCAATCAAATCCGCAAGCTCGTATATCAGGAAATGCTGGAAATATTCAACGGCCACAATATGCCGACGATGCGTTAATTTTTTATCTCTATGAACAAAACTGCCTGTTGTCTTAAATTAAGACGGCAGGCAGTTTTTCTTTTATAATCTTGATACTCGTGGTATAATACCTGTAACATCATGTAAACAGAAAGGAGCTGGCTTCCTGTGAATATAGTACTGCAACTCCGCCGGCGAAGCGTCGACAGTATCCGCCGCTTTACGGTGCCGTTCCTCATTTCCATCTTATTGTTTGCCGATTTGGCCTATCTGACTTGCTGGCCGTCGGACGAGAAATGGCCTGTCTATGGAGCCATATCTTTGTGTATTGCTGCTATGTTTTCTGTCTGGTGGCAGCTGGTATTGGAAGCGCGCCGGATCACAGGGACGAAGGCCTGGCTGTGGCAAGGCGCGTCCCTTGTCGTATGGGCTGGCTCGTACGGTACGTGGATGGCCGTACAGGACATGACCTATATCATCTTATATGGCTCCGGTATATTTCTGGCCTTGACAGCCGGTATTTGGGCCTGGCTGACGTATTATGCCGGTGAAAGCGCCTTTAACCGCATATTCTGCGGCGCCCTGCAGGCCGTCGGTGTCGCCGTCGTCGCTGACATATCCCTGTCTATTTGCGCCCTGGCTTTGCAGACGCTGCTTCAGCTGTCCCTTTCGTTTTCCACCTTGTATGCATTGATTTTCTATGCGTCGTTTTTGGTCGTCGGATGGAACGTATTCCTGTCGTCTGTTCCCAGGCCGGGATGTCCGGCTGTGCCGTCCAAGCCCTTTGGAACTGTCATGGCCTACGTCGTCGTGCCGGTCTACGGCGTATTGTTGGCGATTCTGTACATATACATCGCCATGATTTTCTTTAAGGGAGAAATGCCTGTAGGGAAAATGAACTGGTTTGCTTCCATTGCGCTGCTGGTATACGCCTTTTGTTATTTGACCTGCAGCGGCTATGACAAGCATACCTGGCTGCTGCGTTACCGCCGATGGGGCGGTTTGCTCCTCCTTCCTGTCGTAGCCGTACAGCTTTGGGGCGTGTATATTCGTCATGAAGCCTATGGATTGACAGAGCTGCGCTATTTGTCCATGGCCTGCACAGCCTTTGGTATTGCCGTGATTCCGGCGGCCCTGCGCCGTCTGTCCGGAACCTGGCTGTTTCTGTTGGCCGCTGGTATGACGCTCATCATTTCCGTAACGCCCCTAAATGTGCTGGATACGCCGTACCGCAGTCAGGAAAAGCGGCTATTGGCGATGATGGAAGAAAAGGGAATGCTTCAAAACGGCGTGGTCTCAGATGCCGCGGATTTATCTCACGAAGACAAAGAAGAACTATACAGCACGTACTGCTACGTGAAGAGCTATACGGGCCAGAGGGACCCAGCTGTCGAAGCCGTTCTGCAGTCTCCAGTCATGGAGTCTCTCCGCTATGCCGGCCCCCATTACCGGTCGCGGTATTTCATCAATGACAGTACAGCCGCGCCAGTATCCGGATACGCGACGATGTACGTCGTGGAAAGGACGGCCGGTAAAGACGGCATGCTCACGGTTCAAACGCAGAGGGGAGACGTAGCGATTTCCCTGCTGCCCTATGCCGAACAGCTGTGCCGGCAGTACGAAGGCGCCGGTCAGGTGGCCAACCGAAATGTAGCGAATTTGTATCTCCTTCCCGACGATGGCCATTATCTCTTTATACGCACGATGAATGTCGATTTGGCCGACGATGTCGTTCAGAGCATTTCCATATCGGCCATCTTGTTGGAAAAATAAAGTTGCCTCAGGCCGTAGTCATGGTATAGTATACATAGATGGACATGAAGGAGTGTTATATATGGATACGAAGAAAAAATTGTGCAAAATCGGTGAAAAAATGAAGGAAGCCGGCCTCGTCGCCGCCTGCGATGGCAATATCAGCTTCCGCAATCCCAATGGAACGATCGTCATCACGCCGTCGGGCCTTCCGAAGGGCGAATTGAAGCCGTCTCAGCTTCTGGTCATGGATATAAACGGCAAGGTGATAAAAGGAGAAGGCAAGCCGTCGTCGGAAACGCCTCTTCATTTAGAAATCTATAAGGCTCGTCCCGATGTCAACGCCATTATCCATGCTCATCCCATCGTCGCTACCGCCGTAACCGTCGCCGGGCTGGCCTTTCCCAGCACCATTGTAACCGAAGGCGCTATCGTCTTGGGGAAATCCGTGCCGACCGTGCCGTACGCTGCGCCGGGCAGCGCCGAATTGGCCAAGGCCTGCGCCGAATACGCCAAGAAGGTCAACGTATTTCTCATGGAACGCCACGGCGCGACAGCTCTGGGTAAAGACCTGAAGGAAGCCCTGTACCGCATGGAAACGCTGGAGGCCGTTGCCAAAGTCTACCGGGCGTCGCTGGCCTTCGCCGTCAATTCCCGGGCTTTGCAGGATATCAGCCGTAGCCAGGAGCTGGCATCGTTTTTCCTGCGCTAGTCAATTCAGATTAACTTATACAATACAAAAAGCTGTTCAACCTATCATCGGCTGAACAGCTTTTTGCTGTTTTTATGTGCCCAGTTATTTTTTAGATTTTTTAATAAAATGCCTCTTTCATCAGCGGATTCACAGCAGGGGAGGTGTTTCAGTTACTTGCTCCAATCCTTCGGCTCTACGACGTAGGTCGTCTGGTTTTCAAATACGACGAAGCCCGGTGCGGCGTGGGCCGGCTTCTTGACGTTGCGCACGAGGGCGCAGTCTACTTCGGCCTTCGACGTGCCGCGGGCCTTACTGTAATAGGCGGCCATCTGGGCGGCCATTTCGATTTGCTCGTCTGTCGGCGTCACATTGTGGCAGGCTAATATGACGTGAGAGCCGGGCTGATTTTTGATGTGGAACCACAGGTCGTAGGGATGGGCTTTCTTCTGGGTCAGGAAATCGTTCTGCCTGTTGTTGCGGCCTACCCAGATGGGGATGCCGCCGGCGTCGGCTGTCAGGATTTGCTGGGAAAATTCCCGCTTCATCTTATCTTTGGATGTAGAGGAAATAAGCCCCATTTGCCGCATTTCGGCCTTGATATCGACAATTTCCGCCTTGCTGCCGATGTTGTCCAGGGCGTATTCCAGCGAGTAGAGGTACTGGAGATGCTGCTCGTTTTCTGCGATGAGCTCGGCCGATTTCTGCTTGCGGTTGCGCATCTTCGTGTAACGCTTGTAATAACGGTTGGCATTGTCCGTCATGGAATAGGCCGGGTCGAGGGGAATGGTAATTGGTTCCTGCTGCTCCGACAGGAGATTGGCGACGGTGACGCTTTTTTCATGGTCGTGCTTTTCGTAGGCGTAAATCATGAGCAAGTCGCCGTAAAGTTTGTAGGTATCCATTTTATCCGTTTCTTTCAATTCGGACGAAATGCGCTTGATCTTTTTCTTTTGCTTTTCAATGAGCTTGGCGACGCGCTTCTGCATGTCTTCCTGCTCGCCGTTGAGGCTGCCCTTGCTGGCGGCCTGATAGTCGTCGAGGTATTCTTCGATGGACGAGAAGCGGCGGCGCGGATAGGCAGACAGGCTTTGCAGCTCCAGGGGGAAGATGATTTCCTTTCCCTTGACCGTATAGACGAAAGCCCCCGATACGCCGTCAAGCTCTTGGCCTAGGCGTTCGATACAGCGGCACCAGGAGAATTTGTCGGCCGGCGACAGATCCTGGACGAGGGCGTTTTTATCGAGGCCGCTTCGGACGGCTAATTCGTCGAGGACGACGGTGCTCATGCCGTTGAACCGCTTGAGCATCCACTTTCCCAATGGTTCGTCCGTGCCCGTTTCCATCATGGCGGCTAATTCTTCAGCGGAAAAGTCGAAGGGGTTCATGCGCATGAAGTTGGGTGGGAAATCATAAGGCTCCTTGGGGAAGATAGTGCGCAGGGCCTGCTTATCCTTGCGGGTCTTGATGAGGGCTTCGATGATGACGCCGTCTTCAGTGAAGATGACGTTGCTGTATTTGCCCATGAGCTCGACATGGATCTTCCGCGTCGCCAGCTGGCCCGACGTGTCTAGGACGTCGACGGCAATTTCGATGAGCCGGTCCATGTGGAGCTGGCTGATCGAGGCGATGCGGCCGTTTTCATAATATTTGCGCAGAAACATGCACAAGCCTGTCGGTACGTCCGGCGTCGGCGGCATCTGCCGCGCGACGTACAGCCGCGGCGAATCGTCCAAGGTCATGATGAGGTGGTGGACGCCCGTGTCGTTGAACACGCGGAAGTAAAGAGAGCGGTTGTCCAGCTGGTATATTTTGGAAATCTGACCGCCTTTTAATATATCTTTTAATTCATTGGTAATGCAATGAAGCGTAATGCCATCGAGATTCATAATGACAACTCCTATTCTTTCACAAAATTACTCTATTCTGACATCATACCATAAATACGGAGCCGTGAGTAGATAGGCCTGCGGCTGGACGCGGATTTTTGAGGGGAAAAGTCGGCCTTTTGCGCAAAAGCATATAGACCTGCGGCCGGATTTACGTTATACTAATACATTAGATAGAACGATGCTGTAGAGGAGGTCATCATAGTGCGCAGCATGACCGGCTTCGGCCGAGGTACGTACAGCGATGAGCACGTCAGCGTGACCATCGAAATGCGTGCTGTCAACCAACGATTTTTAGAGTTAAACATCCGCATGCCCCACGCCTATCTGGCGCTGGAAGATAAATTGCGGAAGAGTATAAAAGAGACGCTGCACCGCGGCAAGGTCGACGTATACGTCACCGTTGGCGAACTAACGCCGGCGGCGCCTCAGATCCGCATCGACTACGCGGCTCTGGCAGCCTGCAAGGCGGCGCTGGACGACGTGAACCAGTCGCTGTTCGGCGGAGAAAAGACGACGCTGCCGCTGATCATGGGCTTGACTAAAGATTGGTTCGTCCAGGAACCGCCGGCAGTCGACGCCGAAGAGGTATGGCCCGTCTTCGCCCAGGCTCTGCAGGGCGCTTTAGACGGCATGGTGGTTATGCGTGATAAGGAAGGTGCCAATATCCGCCGCGACTTGCTGGCGCGGACCGACAGGATGGCGGCTATGATCGACGCCATTGAAGCGAAGAAAGAAGACGTCGTCGCCCGCTATAAGGAACGGCTGGAGAAAAAAATACTGGCCCTGTTCGACGCGGCCCGTCAGGTCCCCGACCAGGACCGGCTTCTGCAGGAAGTAGCCACATACGCCGACAAGGTGGATTTTACGGAAGAAGTTGTACGCTTCCGCAGCCATGTGGTACAATTAAAGGGTTTTCTGGAGCAGGACGGCGACGTAGGCCGCAAGCTCGATTTCCTCATTCAGGAAATGAACAGGGAAGTCAATACGATTGGCTCGAAGGCCAACGACACCGACGTGACGGAATATGTCCTGCAGTTGAAAAACGAAATTGAAAAAATTCGCGAACAGGTGCAGAATATCGAATGATGGTGAGGCTATGAATTTCAACTTATTGAATATAGGGTTCGGCAACATGGTAATGGGCTGTAAAGTCGTGGCCATTATCAGCCCCGAATCGGCGCCGATCAAGCGCATGGTGCAGGAAGCGCGGGAGCGCAATACGCTCATCGACGCGACCTTCGGCCGCAAGACCCGCTCAGTCCTCATCATGGACAACGGGCAGATCATCTTATCGGCCCTGCAGGCGGAAACTATTTCCCACCGTATTTTGCAGGTCGACGGGGAAGACCAGGAAGAACCAGAAGAAGATTTATAAGAGAGGATGGAGCGACCATGATCGATTCAGGTCTGCTTATCGTCGTCTCCGGCCCGTCCGGCGCCGGCAAGGGGACGATATGCGACGCACTGCGGGAGCATTTCCCCAATATCCACTATTCTATTTCCATGACGACGCGCCAGCCGCGTCCGGGCGAAGAAGACGGCGTCAATTATTATTTTACCGACAACGGCCGTTTTGAAGAGCTGCTGAAGGAAGACGCGTTTCTGGAACACGCCAAGGTATACGACCATTATTACGGCACGCCGAAGGAATACGTATACCAGATGCTCCGCCAAGGCAACCACGTCATGCTGGAAATCGACATTCAGGGAGCTATGCAGGTAAAGGAAAAGTATCCCCAAGGTGTCTTTATCTACATCGTGCCGCCGAGCAAAGCCGTCCTGGAAGAGCGGCTCCGGGGACGCCATACCGACTCGGATGAAGTCATCGCCGCGCGGCTGGCGAAGGCCCGGAACGAGCTGGAATGGATTGATAAATACGACTATGTCATCGTCAACGACGATCTGGGCGAAGCGATTCAGAAGGCCGCCGCCGTGCTGAAAGCCGAGGAGTGCAGAGTTATGCGCAACGCCAACTGTATCGAAGAGACCAAGCAGGCGTATCAATAGAAATTTGTATGCAGTAAAGAGGAGAGATGTTCTTATGTTGATCAAACCGACGTTGGAATCGTTAATGAAAAAAGTAGACAGCAAATACACCTTAGTCACGCTGGCAGCAAAACGGGCCCGCGAATTGACGGACGGCGACGAACCGCTCGTAGATGTAGAAACGACGCGCGTCGTTTCCATCGCGATGGAAGAAATCGATCAGGGCAAGATTACCTATGAAAAGCCTCAGGGCGGCATTAAATAATTGCGGAGGATATCATCGCCATGTTATTAGAAAACAAGAAAATCGTCTTGGGCATCAGCGGCGGCATCGCCGCGTTTAAGGCCGCTGAAATCGCCAGCATGCTGCGCAAGCGCGGCGCTGAAGTCAAGTGCATTATGACCGAACATGCGACGGAGTTTATTACGCCGCTGACGATGAGGGAAATTTCCGGCAACCCCGTCGCCGTATCCATGTTCAGCGATATTCCCGAATTTAACGTCGAGCACATCGCCCTGGCCCAGTGGGCCGACGTGTTCGTCATCGCTCCGGCTACGGCCAACGTCATCGGCAAAATTGCCGGCGGCATCGCCGACGATATGCTGACGACGACGGTCATGGCTACGACGGCTCCCGTCGTCATCGCCCCGGCTATGAACAGCAACATGTATATGAACCCCATCGTACAGAAAAATATCGCCGCCCTCAAGGAGTACGGCTATGAAATCATCGAGCCCGCTACAGGTCATTTGGCCTGCGGCGTCACCGGCGTCGGCCGTCTGCCCGAACCGGAAGACATTGTCGACTACGTCGAATTTACAGCCTGCCGGACGAGCCTGCTGAAAGGGAAGAAGGTCATCGTCACGGCCGGCGGCACGCGCGAACCTATCGACCCGGTCCGCTTTATCGGCAACCATTCCAGCGGCCGCATGGGCTTTGCCATCGCTAAAGCCGCAGCCTTTGCCGGCGCAGACGTCACCTTGGTCGCCGGCAGCAACGACCATCTGAAGACGCCGGCCGGCGTAGCGCGCCGCATCGACGTAGGCAGCACCAACGACATGAAGGCCGCCGTCGATTCGTATTACGACGACTGCGATCTGGTCATCAAGTCGGCTGCTGTCGCCGATTACCGTTCGGCTCATCCGGCAGCGAATAAGATCAAGAAATCCGACGAAACGCTGACCTTGACGATGGCTAAAAACCCGGACATCCTGTACGGCTTGGGCCAGCGCAAGGCCCATCAGGTTCTCATCGGCTTTGCTGCCGAAACGACGAACCTCATCGAGTACGGCACGGCTAAGTTAAAGAAGAAGAACCTCGACATGCTCGTCGCCAACGACGTCAGCGCCGAAGGGGCCGGCTTCCAGGGCACGACGAATATCGCCACCTTCCTGTTCCCTGACGGCTCGATGGAAAAGCTCGAGAAAATGGACAAGGAAGACCTGGCGGCGGTCATCGTAGAACGGGCCGCGGCGATTTTAGCCAAAAAAAATCAGTAATCGAGGCCATGATTTTTCGAATAGGTCTTGCATAATTCCTCTTGTTAGTATACAATAGGTCAAGTGAATAAAATATTTAACCATCAAGAGCTGTGGAGGGATTGGCCCGATGATGCAGCAGCAACCTTCAGTGAATGAAAGGTGCTAAATCCAACAGTGTAGCGTACTGAAAGATGGGCTGATACATACCCCTCTTTTCAGAGGGGATTTTTTTTGAACGCATAAGGAGGATATAATGGCAAAGAATCGTGAATTTTTTACGTCTGAATCCGTAACCGAAGGCCATCCCGACAAAATGGCCGACCAAATCTCTGACGGCATTTTGGATGCAATTTTGGAAAAAGATAAAAACGCCCGCGTCGCCTGCGAAACTCTCGTAACGACGGGCATGGTACACGTCGTAGGCGAAATTTCCACGACGTGCTACGTAGATATTCCGCACATCGTGCGCGAAACGGTCCGCAGCATCGGCTATACCCGCGCAAAATACGGCTTTGACTGCGATACGTGCGGCGTCCTCGTCTCCCTGGACGAACAGTCCCCGGACATCGCCATGGGCGTCGACGAAGCGCAGGAAAAGAAATCCGGCACGACGGATAAATTCGATTCGATCGGCGCCGGCGACCAGGGCATGATGTTCGGCTATGCGACGAACGAAACGGACGACTACATGCCGCTGCCGATTTCTCTGGCTCATCGCCTGTCCCGCCGTCTGGCCAAGGTCCGCAAAGACGGCACGCTGCCGTACCTCCGTCCGGACGGAAAGACGCAGGTAACGGTTGAATACGAAGACGGCAAGCCCGTCCGCATCGACACCATCGTCATTTCGGCTCAGCACAGCCCGGAAGTTACGCGCGAACAGATTGAAAAAGATTTGCTCGAATACGTCATCAAGCCGGAACTTCCCGAAGGGTTGTTCGACGACCAGACGAAGCTGTTCATCAACCCGACAGGCCGCTTCGTCATCGGCGGTCCTCAGGGTGACTCCGGCCTTACGGGCCGCAAGATCATCGTCGACACCTACGGCGGCATGGCTCGTCACGGCGGCGGCGCTTTCTCCGGCAAGGACCCCACAAAGGTAGACCGCTCGGCAGCTTATGCAGCCCGCTATGTGGCGAAGAACATCGTAGCCGCAGGCTTGGCGGATAAATGCGAAATCCAGCTGGCCTATGCCATCGGCGTAGCCCATCCCGTTTCTATCCACGTAGAAACCTTCGGTACGGGCAAAGTCGAAAACGAAAAGATTGTCGAATTGATCCGCAAACACTTCGACCTCCGTCCGGCCGGCATCATCGAAATGCTCGACCTGCAGCGCCCGATTTACAAACAGACGGCCGCTTACGGTCATTTCGGCCGCAACGATCTGAACCTGCCTTGGGAACAGCTCGACAAAGCCGACGTTCTCCGTCAGGAAGCCGGCTTATAAGACTGGACCATCTCAGAGGAATCATGCCTTCCAGGTGGCATGGCTGAATTAAATATGATACAATGTATAGGGGCTTGCTTCGTCAAGTCCCTATCTTTATGTTATACAAACGCAGGAGCAGGGCTATGGTAGCAGACATCATCATCAATACGACGGCCAAACGGCTGCAGCAGACCTTTTCCTATATCGTCCCGGACGGCATGGCTGTGCACGTCGGCAGCCGCGTGCAGGTTCCCTTTGGACGACGGCAGGAAGAAGGAATCGTCGTCGCCGTCAGCGAGAGAAATGCAGTCGAATATGCATACGAGCTCAAGCCGATCAGCGCCGTGCTGTCGGCGCAGGCGGGGTTTCAGGAAGAAATGATCGAAACGGCTTCCTGGATCAGCCGGTATTATCTCTGCAACCTTGCCGACGCCCTCCGCCTGTTCATGATAGAAAAGAAAGGGCTGGAAGTCCGTCTGTATGTTACGGTTGGAACGAAGGCTCCCGCGTCGGCGGAAGACGCCGATGTCGCCGCGTACGTCCAAGCGAAGGGCCAGGTGGAAAAAGCGGCGCTGGCGCGGAAATTCGGCGCCAGGCGAGTAGACGCTCTGCTTGAGGCAGGCGTACTGCAGGTAGAGAAGGGCTGGAAAAATAAAATATCCGATAAAACGGAAAAGTGGCTGTCCTTTGTGCGGGACGACGCCGACGGCCTGCTGGCGAACCGGCGGCGGCAGGCGGCCTTGCTGGCTGAATTGAAGCAAGCAGGCAGCGCGCCCGTATCTGCTTTTATTGGAAAAGGATACAGTGCCGACGTCATCCGCCGCCTCTGCGGCACGGGACTGGCGGCTATCAGTGAAAGAAATGTCCGGACGAGGCAGCTGCTGCCGACGTTGGAACAGAGCCGTCCTCTGACGCTGACAGACGAGCAGGCCCGGGCCGTACAGGCCGTCCGCGGCGACACGACGGGACGCACTTATGTGCTGCACGGCGTTACGGGGAGCGGCAAGACCGAAGTGTATATGCAGCTGGCCGAAGACGTATTGCGGCAGGGAAAGCAGGTCATCGTCCTCGTGCCGGAAATCGCCCTGACCGGCCAAATCGTAAGGCAGTTTGTCCGCCGCTTTGGAAACGACGTCGTCGTCATGCACAGCCAGCTCTCGAAGGGCGAACGGAAAAACAACTGGCTCCGCATGCTCCGCGGAGAAAGCCACATCTGCATCGGAGCCCGTTCGGCCGTCTTTACGGCGGCGCAGCATCTCGGCCTCGTCATCGTCGATGAAGCTCACGACAGTTCGTACAAACAGGAAGAATCGCCGCGCTAT
The DNA here is from genome assembly GCF_002163455.1 of Megasphaera sp. An286. NCBI lineage: Bacteria > Bacillati > Bacillota > Negativicutes > Veillonellales > Veillonellaceae > Megasphaera > Megasphaera sp. An286. The sequence continues at coordinate 97,809 of NZ_NFIY01000004.1, forward strand.
CATGCCGTCGCCGTAGCGCAGAAGCGCGCCGCCTATTACTGCTGCCCGGTCATATTGGGCAGCGCCACGCCGTCGGTCAGCGATTACTACGCAGCCCTGCAGGGAGAATATACGCTGCTGGAGCTGAAAGAACGCATCCACGGCCGGCCTTTGCCGACTGTAACCATTGCCGACATGCGCGACGAACTGGCCAGGGGCAACTACCGCGTCGTGTCGGACGCCATGGTTTCCCTGCTGGAAGAAACGCTGGTAGCCGGTCAGCAGGCTATCATCCTGCTGAACCGCCGCGGATTTGCCACCTTCGTCATGTGCCGCAAGTGCGGCTACGTCGTCAAATGCGACACCTGCGACGTGCCCATGGTCTACCACAAGCAGAGCGACCACCTGCAGTGCCACTACTGCGAGGCGTCCAAGCCGATTCCGACGGTATGTCCGGCCTGCGGCAGCAAGTATATCAAGTTTTTCGGAACGGGAACAGAAAAGGTCGAAGAACAGCTGGGCGAGCTGTTTCCCAGCAGCCGCGTCGTCCGCCTGGACCAGGATACGGCCAGCCGCAAGTACAGCGGCGAGCAGATATTGGAACGGTTCCGGCGGCATGAATATGATATCCTCTTAGGGACGCAGATGGTAGCGAAAGGCCATGACTTTGCCAACGTCAGCGCCGTCGGCATTTTATCTGCCGACAGCCTGCTCAACCTGCCGGCCTATTGGGCTGGCGAACGGACCTTTCAGCTCCTGACGCAGGCCGCCGGACGGGCCGGACGGGGAGACGCGCCGGGCCGGGTCGTCATGCAGACCTATGCGCCGGAGCACTACGTCATTCAGTGCGCGCAGAAGCAGGATTATCACACTTTCTACGAGCAGGAAATCGAATTTCGCCGCGCCCTGCAGTACCCGCCCTTCCATCGCATCATAAAAATCATCCTTACAGACGAAGAGGAGCAGCCCCTGTGGCGGCGGGGAAACGACTTAGCGGCGGCGCTGCAAAGCTGGACGCGCTGGGAACACAGTCCCGTCGAAGTCATTGGCCCTTTTGCCGACATCATCAAGAGGATACGCGGCAAATACCGCCTGGTTATCTTGATAAAAGGCAAATCCCTGGATGATATCAAAGACTATATGCGCCGTGAGCCCCAGTGCTGGGCTTCCGGCGTCGTCATTGACGTGGACCCGTCCTTCTAAAACGAAAAAGCCGTATCTGTAGAGATATGAAAAAATATGATATAATAAAGAGAAAAATGTAAATATACTATAGTAAGCTATGAGGTGAGAGAATGGCAACGCTAAAAATCATTGAAGCCGGCGCGCCTATTTTGAAAGAAACGGCAAAACCGGTTGAACATATTACGAAACACATTAAAAAACTGCTCGATGACATGGCCGAAACGATGTACGCTGCCGAAGGCGTCGGCCTCGCAGGCCCGCAGGTCAACGAATCGCTGCAGCTCGTCGTCCTCGACGACGGCAACGGCTTAATCGAGCTGATCAATCCGGAAATCATCGAGCGTTCGGAAGAAACGGACGACGGCGACGAAGGCTGCCTGAGTGTTCCCGGCTATTACGGCACGGTAAAACGGCATCACCGCATCAAGGTCAAGGCCCTGAACCGCCGCGGCAAAACGGTGATCTACGAGCCTGAAGGATTCCTGGCTCGTATTTTCCAGCATGAAATCGATCATTTATACGGTACGCTTTTTATTGAAAAAGCAGAAAATTTACGGAGAATAGGCTAATGGCATCGTTACGAATCGTATTTATGGGGACGCCCGATTTTTCCGTGCCGTCCCTGCAAGCACTGCACGATCAGGGCTTTGACATCGCCGCAGTGTACAGCCAGCCCGATAAGCAGCGGGGCCGCGGAAAAAAGGTATCCTTTTCGCCCGTAAAAGAAAAAGCCCTGGAATTGGGAATTCCCGTGCTGCAGCCAGACACGCTGCGGGACGAACAGGTCGTAGCCGAATTGGCGGCATTTCAGCCCGATGTCATCATCGTCATTGCCTACGGCAAGATTTTGCCCAAGGCCGTACTGGATATTCCTAAGTACGGCTGCCTGAACGTGCATGGCTCGCTTCTTCCGAAGTATCGGGGAGCCGCGCCGATCCAGTATGCCGTCAAGGACGGCGAGGCCGTAAGCGGTGTGACGATCATGCTCCTCGACGAAAGCATGGATACGGGGGCCATCCTGAAGAAAGCGGAAATAAAGCTGGACCCGAAGGAAACGACGGGATCGCTTTTCGATAAATTGTCCGTATTGGGCGCACAGACGCTGACGGACGTATTGGCCCATATTGAAGAGTATGAACGAAATGCCTGCCCCCAAGACGAATCTCAGGCTACGTATACGGCAAAAATCGACAAGGAAACGGCGCAAATCGACTGGACGCAGGACGCTATTGTCATCGAGCGGCTTATCCGCACCCTTGATCCTCATCCCGGCGCTTATACATGGCTCGACGGCAAACGCCTCAAGGTGTGGAGCGCCGACGTCGTTGACGGAGCCGACGCTGAACCGGGGACGATCATCGCCGTTACTAAGAAGACCTTTACGGTACAAACCGGCAGCGGCGCGCTGTGCGTGCGTGAAGTACAGCCGGAAAGCCGGAAGCGCATGCAGACGGCCCAGTTTCTCCAAGGCATTTCCTTGCAGCCTGGCGACGTCTTAACGAGGGAGTAACCCCGTGAAGGCAGCGTACAGGCAGACGATTTTATTTTTAAGCGGCGGCGGTATCGCTGCCGCCGTCTTTTTAGCTGGATTTGCCGCCGTCTGCGCACTGGTCAAACCGGGATTGGCCCTGTATGTACCGGTTGCAGCGGCTTGGTGGGACTGGGCCGTCCGGCTGTGCTTGGCGGCGGCCGCTGCAGCTTATGGGTTTACGTGGGTCTGTGTACTGGCCGGAACGCCTTCAAACAAGCGGCTTCGCCAGTTGTTATTTGTCTGCCTTCGCGTCCTCTTTTCCCTCGTGCGCTGTATCGGCAAGCTGCTGTATGCGGAAAGCGCTATAAGCCGGGCCTATATCCAGGTCCTGAATCACTTGGTTTTGCGCCGTCCGCTCTGCCTGCCGCCGCGGCAAGTCCTGCTGCTGGCGCCGCACTGTCTGCAGTGGGACCAATGTCCGCATAAAATCACGCGGAACGTGCAGAACTGCCGGCGGTGCGGCCGCTGTCCCATCGGCGAGATGACAGCCCTGTCGGAACGCTTGGGCATTTCTTTTGCCGTTGTTCCCGGCGGGACGCTGGCCCGGCAAGTCGTCGCGGCCTGTCGTCCGAAAGCGGTAGTAGCCGTCGCCTGCGAGCGCGATTTGATCAGCGGCATGCAGGACGTAGCGCCCCTGCCGGCTGTCGGCTTGCTGAACAAGCGGCCGAATGGCCCATGCTTCAATACCGACGTCGATATACAGGCCTTAAAAGAAATTTTATCTGCAATGATAGGAGAAGATGCATGAACGTACGTGAAATAGCCCTGCGCAGCCTGCTGGCTATCTGCAAAGACGAAGGATACAGCAATATCGTCGTATCGCAGGCTATCCAAAAATATAAAATGGAAGACCGGGATCGCCGGTTTTACACGGAATTAGTATACGGCACGCTGCGGTATATCAATTACTTAGACTGGATCGTGTCAAAAATCAGCACGCGCAAGCTCAATAAGCTCGATCCCTTGTGTCTGGCCATCGTTCGCTTAGGCTTGTACCAGATATTCGGCATGACCAAGGTGCCCGAGTCGGCGGCATGCAACGAATCGGTCAAGCTGGCGACGCGCCTCGGCAATAAAGGCATGGCCGGCTTCGTCAATGCCATGCTGCGCAGCAGCCTTCGCCGCCGGCAGGAATTTTCTATTCCGACGATGGAAGAAGATCCGCTGCTTCATCTGACGCTGACGTATCATCAGCAGGATTGGCTGGTAAAAGCATGGATTAAAGAGTATGGCTTGGCCGAAACGGAAGCGCTGTGCCGGTATTTCGACAGTATACCGGTGCTTTGCCTGCGGACAAATACGGCCCGCGTCAGCCGCGACGAGCTCATTGCCCAACTGGCGGAAGAGGGAATTCAGGCTGAAAAAGCCGCCTATGCGCCTGAAGGCGTATATTTGCCGGAAATCCCTAACATCGGCAGCGTCAAAGCCCTGAAAAAAGGGCTGGCTATCATTCAGGACGAGCCGTCTCAGCTCGTCGCCCATGTACTGGACCCTCAGCCTCACGAGCTCATTTTTGATGTCTGCGCCGCGCCGGGAGGAAAGACGACGCACATCGCCGCCTTGGGCGGACCGACCTGTACGGTCTACGGCGGAGATATTTACGAGCATAAGCTGCGCCTCATCGAAAGCAACGCCAAGCATCTGGGCTTGGCCAACGTGTGCACGATTTTGCAGAACGCCTGTACTATCGGTCAGTCCTACGCCGGCCGTGCCGACCGGGTGCTCGTCGACGCGCCGTGCTCCGGCCTGGGCGTGCTGCGTCATAAAATCGACTTGCGGTGGCGCAAGAAGCCCAGCGACTTACGGACTCTGCCGGTACTGCAGAAGCGCATCCTGGACAGCGCATCCCAATGCGTCAAGCCCGGCGGCGTCCTCGTGTACAGCACCTGCACGATGCACGATGAAGAAAATATCCAGATTGTACGGCAATTTTTGCAGGATCACGGCGACTTCCACTTGGAAAACGCTGCAGATTTCTGCCGCCTGCCGAATCACGACGGGCCGTGCATCCAGCTGCTGCCGCAGCGCGACCACCTGGACGGCTTTTTCATCGCCCGCATGAGAAGAGGAGAGTAATATGGCCGATATATTCGATATGACCAAAACAGAGCTGCAGGAGTTCCTCGTAGCCCGGGGCATGAAAAAATTCCGGGCAGACCAAATCTTTCACTACATCTATAAGCAGCATATTTTTTCCTGGGACGACATGGTCCTGCTGCCCAAGGGCGACAGGGAGAAGCTAAAGGCCGAGCTGCCCATCTATTTTCCCGAAATCCTGTCTAAGCTGGAATCGCCGGACGGTCAGACGGTCAAGCTGCTTTTGAGCCTGCACGACGGCAACACCGTCGAAACAGTCCTCATGATGCACGACTACGGCAATTCTATCTGCTTGTCGTCGCAAGTGGGCTGCGCCGTAAACTGCGCCTTCTGCGCTTCGGCTAAAAACGGCTTCGTCCGTAATTTGACAGCCGGTGAAATGGTAGCCCAGCTCATGGCGTTCCGCAAATACGTAACGCCGGAGCTTCACTCTATCGTCATCATGGGGACAGGCGAGCCCCTGCTGAACTATGACAACGTCGTCCGTTTTATGAAGATGATCCATGAAAAGGACACGCTGTATCTGGGATACCGCAACATGGCCCTGTCGACGTCGGGCATCGTGCCGCGCATGTACGACCTGGCCGACGAAGGCATCCCTATTACGCTGGCCGTGTCGCTCCACGCGCCGAACGACGATCTGCGCCGCCGCATCATGCCGATTACGGACACCTATCCCGTCGCCGACGTGCTGAAGACGGCAGACCATTATTTTCAGAAAACAGGCCGCAAGGTGACTTTTGAATACATCCTGATACAGGGCGTAAACTGCAGCACGGCCTGCGCCCGCGAGCTCGCAGAGCTGTTCAGCGGAAAAAATATCCTGATTAACGCCATTCCCATAAACGATAATTACGACGTCGGCCTGTATCGTCCGTCAGCAGGAGAAATCAATTCCTTTATTGCGTATTTGCAGAAACGCGGCATAAACGTCACGCTGCGCCGCGAAATGGGAAGCCAGATCCAGGCCGCCTGCGGGCAGCTGCGTATCAAGCGTGAAAACATTTGACATGTCCTAGGGAATATGATATGAATTATGTGTATGTAATAACAACGCACCGCGAGAGGACGTGAGACTTTGGGCACATACGGCGAATCACGAATCGGTCTGGTGCGCAAGGTAAATGAAGATTCTTTTTATATAAGCCGCGAACGAAACGTCTTGGCCGTCGCCGACGGCATGGGCGGGTACGTCGGCGGCGAAATAGCCAGCAAGACGGCCGTAGAAGCCATCGCCTATTATTTTAAGAACTTTACCTTTGCCGCGCCAGTACAACTGGAAAAAGCCATTCAATACGCAAATTCCTGCATTATCAGCAAGACGATGATCGACCCGTCGCTGGAAGGCATGGGAACGACCATATCTCTCGTAACCCTGGCCAAGCAGCACGCCTTTTGGGGTCACGTCGGCGACAGCCGCATTTACTTGTACCGCGGCGGCCGGCTGCAGCAAATATCCGTAGACCATACGATCGTCCAGGAGCTGCTGGAACGGCATAAAATCACGTCAGAAGAGCTGCAGAACCACCCGCAGCGCCACGTCCTGACCCGCGCCGTCGGCGTCGATAAGACGCTGCTTGTAGACAGCGGCGCCTTTGCCGTAGAGCGGGGAGACCGGATACTCATTTGCTCCGACGGCCTGACGTCGTTTTTGGACGAGCAGGTCCTGCGCGACGCCGTCGGCGATTACAGCCGCAGTGAACGCGATATTATCAACGATCTTTTTGCCCAGGTATACGATAACGGCGCAAAAGACAATGTTACTGCAATTTTAACAACCATATAATCGGGATTGACTACTATGAAAGTGGTGGAGAATCTAAAAATGATTGGTCATATATTAGACAACAGATACAAGATATTGGAGGAAGTAGGCACCGGCGGCATGGCCGTCGTCTACAAGGCCCAGGATATTTTGCTGGACCGTATCGTCGCCGTCAAGATCCTTCTCGCAAAATACGGAGACGACCACGATTTCGTCGTCCGGTTCCGTCAGGAAGCGCAGGCGGCGGCCAAGCTGTCCCATCCCAATATCGTAAATATATATGATGTTGGTTATGACGAAAATGTGCATTACATCGTCATGGAATACGTCCGCGGCGAAACGCTGAAGGAATATATTGAAAAGCACGGCCATCTGCCGATCAATACGTCCATACAGATTACCTTCGATATCGGCGAGGCTTTGGAAAATGCCCATAAAAACGGCATCGTCCACTGCGACATCAAGCCCCATAACATCCTGGTGACTGAAACGGGACGCATCAAAGTCGCCGACTTTGGCATCGCCAGAGCTATAAATTCCAGCGCGACCAACAAGGATGACCACGCCGTGCTGGGCTCCGTCCATTATTTTTCGCCGGAACAGGCCAGCGGCGGCCCCGTAGACGAACGGACGGATATCTATTCCCTGGGCGTCGTCATGTACGAGATGATGACCGGCGTCGTGCCCTTCGAAGGCGAGACGGCGATCAGCGTCGCTTTGCAGCACGTACAGGATGATATTCCCTTGCCGACGAAGTATAACCGCCGCATTCCCCGACTGGTGGAACAGTGTATTTTAAAGGCCATGGCCAAGAATCCCGACGACCGGTTCCAGTCGATTGCCGAAATGATGTCGGAGCTTCGCTTGTCCCAGGGATTCGTCAATACCAATAAAGGGGCTATGCCGATTATCAAAAATAATTTTGCGACTCAGAAGATTCCGCCGCTGAAATCGCCGGAAGAGGAGCAGAAGAAAAATATCTTTTCCCGCATGCTCGATTCCATCAGCAGCCATTCGAAAAAATCCATTATCATCGGTATGCTTGGCGTCTTTGTCGTCGCGTTTATGTGGGCTTTCTTTTCCTTCGGCAATTTCTGGAGCACCCAGGATATTACCGTTCCCGACGTAACGGGCAAGCAGGTGGAAATCGCCAAGGAAATACTGTCCAAGGAACACCTCAACGTTTCGGTCAACGAAATAGAAAGCGACGAAGTACCAGTCGGCGAGGTCATTACCCAGACGCCGTCGGGAGGGGCCGTCGTCAAGGAAAACCGGACTATTTACCTGACCGTCAGCAAGGGCAATCAAGGCTCGGAAGTCCTCATGCCCGACCTGCGGGACCTGACGCTGGATGAAGCGAAGAAAAAGCTGTCTGAAATCGGCCTGACCATCGGCTCCGTCCATTACGCCGAAAGCGAAAAATATGAAAACGGCAAGATCATCAGCCAAAGCCCGGCCTCGCCGCGCAAGGTAGCGAAGGGCTCGTCGGTCGACGTCATTATCTGCCGCAAGGCCGAAAAGAAGAATGACGCTAAAAACGGACAGGATGCGCCGACCGTCAGCGGCATGACCTTGGATACGGCTATGAAGACCTTGGAAAACGCCGGATATATCGTCGGCAACGTGACCAATCTGGATGCGTCCAAGGACAACGCCCTAGCTAAGGTTGTCAAACAAAGTCCGCGCAGCGGCAACGTCGTCGATTTGACCGTCGAATACGGCACGGCGGCAGCCGTCCCCGACGGCAGCGCCAATAATCAGGAACCGGCCGGCACGCCTCATTACGGCACGGTGAATATCAGCGTTCCTTCCGGCGCGTCGAGTCAGCACGTGCAGATCGTCGTGACGGACGACAACGGTACCCGTGTCGTCTATGACAAGAACCAGTCCGGCGGCGACAGCATTACTAAAAATATCAGCGGCGTAGGCAAGACTCGCGTCAAGGTATATATCAACAATTCGTTAGTACAGGATCAGTACATTTAATTGAAGGAGGATCATGACTACAGGCCGCGTTATAAAAAATTACAACGGATATTACTACGTAGATATCGGCGCCGGACAGCTCGTCGAATGCCGTCGCCGGGGAAAGGTCAAGGCGAAGATACTCGTCGGAGATGAGCTGGAAATTACGGAATTAGGCGGCGGAAAGGGCGTTGTCGAAAAGCAGCTGCCGCGGCGGAACAGCCTCCGCCGCCCGGCTGTGGCCAACATCGATCAGATGTTTGTCATCATGGCGGCGCAATCGCCGGATCCCAATCAGTTTCTCGTCGACAAGCTGCTCATGACCTGCGAATACGGCGGCGTTCATCCGAAGCTGTGCTTTAACAAGTGCGATTTAGACCGTGAAACAGCGGAAGCTTATAAAGCCTTTTATGAAACCTGCGGCTATGATGTCTATCTTGTGTCTGCCGTTACCGGCGAAGGGCTGGACTCCATCAAGGCTTTGCTTCCTCATAAGATGACCGTATTTGCCGGGCCGTCCGGCGTCGGGAAGTCGAGCCTGCTGTCTCAGATTTTAGGGCGGGACCTGTCTGTCGGCTCAGTCAGCGAAAAAATAAAGCGGGGCCGCCATACGACGAGGCACTCGGAAATCATGCAGCTGGAAGGCGATACGTATGTCATCGATACGCCGGGATTCAGTTCGCTGGAATTCGAACATCTCGACAAAGGGGAGGTCTTCGCCTTATTTCCTGACATGACGCCTTACGGCGGACGCTGCCGCTTTTCGTCATGCCTCCACTTGTCGGAGCCGGACTGCCCCGTAAAGGATGCCGTTGCCGAAGGCAAGATACAGAAAGAACGGTATGAAACGTACTGCAAAATCGTCAATTCTATTCTCGAAAGGAACCGATAGGTATGATACACATTTGTCCTTCTATTTTGTCCGCCGATTTTTCCCGGCTGGCTGAAGAAATTAAAGACGTAGAATCAAAGGGAGCAGACTGCATCCATCTCGATATGATGGACGGCCATTTCGTGCCGAACCTGACGTTCGGCGTGCCGATCATCGCCGCCTTGCGGAAGCACGTTTCCATTCCCTTCGACGCCCATTTGATGGTCGAACATCCCGACGTATACGTAGACGGCCTGGCAAAAGCCGGCGTGCAGTACGTTACAGTCCATCAGGAAGCGTGTCCTCACCTGGACAGCACGCTGCAGCATATCCGCAGCGCCGGCATGAAGTGCGGCGTTGCCTTGAATCCGGCTACGCCCGTATCGTCTTTATCCTGCGTGGCGGCGCAGCTCGATATGATCCTCATCATGAGCGTCAATCCCGGTTTCGGCGGCCAGAAATTCATTCCTTATTCGCTGGATAAAATCCGTGAAGCCAGGGCGCTGCTCGATTCCGTCGGCAACACGGAAGCCGTCGTAGAAGTAGACGGCGGCGTCAACGCCGATACAGTACAGGCGGTCAAGGAAGCCGGCGCTACCTTCCTCGTTGCGGGAAGCGCCGTATTTGGAGCGGCAGACCGGGCTGCAGCCATCGCCGCGCTGCGGTAAGAAGTCTGTACTTGTATTTCTATCCCTTATGTGCTAAAATCATAGGTGGATATGAATAATAGTCTTTGGGGCAAGGTGAGAAAGGGCAGCTTTCAATTCCTGACCGGCGGTATAGTCCGCTAGCCTGGCGTAAGCGGGGCTGAACCGATGCGATTTCGGTACCGACAGTATAGTCTGGATGGGAAAAGACGACGTTTCGTTTATTTTTGTTGTGCGCAAAAGGCTATTGGGTTTCCATACCCGTAGCCTTTTTATTTTTTATAACAAAATCTATCAGGAAAGGAATGACAGATTTGGAACCGGTAGATTATATGAGAAAAGCCCTGGAGCTGGCAAAGCTGGCCTTAGGGTATACAACGCCGAATCCGGCCGTCGGCTGCGTCATCGTAAAAGACGGTGAAATCGTCGGCACGGGCTACCATCGCCAGGCCGGCACGCCCCATGCGGAAGTATGGGCCCTGCGCGAAGCCGGCGACAAGGCAAAGGGCGCGACGGTATACGTTACGCTGGAACCCTGCGCGCATTACGGGCGGACGCCGCCCTGCGCCCGCACGCTCGTGGAAAAGGGAGTCGGCAAGGTCGTCATCGCCATGCTGGATCCCAACCCTCTCGTAGCGGGAAAGGGAGCGGCCATTCTCCGGCAGGCCGGCATACCTGTCGAAATCGGGCTGCTTTCCAAGGAAGCCGCTCAGCTGAACGAAGTATTCATTAAAAATATGATGGTGCAGAAGCCGTTTATCGCCGTCAAAATAGCGCAGAGCCTCGACGGCTGCATCGCCTCGCGGACGGGAAAATCCCAGTGGATTACGAATCAATGGGCCCGCAATTACGGCCACTACCTGCGCTCTATCTACGACGGCATCCTCGTCGGCATCAATACGGTCAAGCTCGACAATCCGCTGCTGACCTGCCGCATCCGCCGCGAAGCCCACGACGAACCGCACCAGCCGGTACGCATCATCATGGATTCGCAGGGGCATATTCCCCTCAATTCCCTCGTCCTGACGGATAAGACGTCGCCGACCATCGTCGTGACGACGTCCCTCTGCCCGGTAGAAAAGATGAGAGAATTGAAAAACATGGGCGTCACCGTCCTGCTGGCTCCGCTGAACAAGGATCGCCACATCGATTTGCCTGCCGCCCTGGACTTGCTGTACAAGCAGGGGTTGCAGAGCATCCTCGTCGAAGGGGGCAGCAAGATTCAGGGAACCTTCTTCGACCACAAGCTCGTCGATAAGATATACGCCTTTATCGGCGACAAAGTCATCGGCGGCGAACAGGCCCTGTCGTCTGTCGGCGGCCACGGCGTCGATTCCCTCGACGAATGCCTGCCCCTGTCTTACGATTCGGTCGAGCTGCACGACGGCAATATTTTGATTACAGCGTATAATGCGAACAGGGAGGGAGCTTATGTTCACTGGCATCATTGAGGAATTGGGCACCGTCGGCCAGATGGACCGCCGTCCCGACTCGATAAAGCTGACGATTCAGGCCCGTAAGGTACTGGAAGGGACGCAGCTCGGCGACAGCATCGCCGTCAACGGCGTCTGCCTGACGGTGACCTCCATGACGGATTCGTCCTTCACGGCCGACGTCATGCACGAAACGATGCGCCGTTCGTCCCTGAGCGACATCAAGAGCGGCTCGAAGGTCAATTTGGAACGGGCTATGCAGGTCGGCGGCAGGCTGGGCGGCCACATCGTCAGCGGCCATATCGACGGCGTCGGCCATATCGCCCGCATCGCCGCCGACGGCATCGCCCGGGTCATTACGATTTCCATTCCCAAGGACATGGAGCCGTTCATCGTCGAAAAGGGCTCTATCGCTATCGACGGCATCAGCCTGACCGTCGTTTCCGTAGGCAACAGCCAATTTTCCGTTTCCATCATTCCCCATACGATGGCCAATACGACGCTCATCGACAAGCATCCCGGCGCCGTCGTCAATTTGGAAACCGACGTAATTGGGAAATATGTCCATAGCTTTACAACAGCCCATACGGGCAAACGTTCCGGCATCACAATGGAAACGCTGTTGGAAAATGGATTTTAAAATACTATTTCAGAATAGGAGAGTGTTCTACTATGGCACACATTAAAGAAGGTCAATTAATTGGTTCTGGTTCTAAGTTTGGTATCGTCGTAGCGCGTTTCAACGAATTTATCTGCAGCAAGCTCCTCGGCGGCGCATACGACGCCCTCCATCGTCACGGCGTAAGCGACGACGATATCACGACGGCCTGGGTTCCCGGCTCCTTTGAAATTCCCCTCATCGCCCAGAAAATGGCCGAATCGGGCAAATACGACGCCGTCATCTGCCTCGGCGCAGTCATCCGCGGCGCGACGAGCCACTACGACCTGGTCTGCAATGAAGCAGCCAAGGGCATTGCTCAGGCGTCCCTGAAGACAGGCGTGCCTATCATGTTCGGCGTCATTACGACGGAAAATATCGAACAGGCTATCGAACGGGCCGGCACGAAAGCGGGCAACAAGGGCTTCGACGTAGCGACAGCGGCTATCGAAATGGTCAACCTCATAAAAGAACTGTAAGAAAACGCAAGAGGCTGATGCCGAAGAATTTCTTCGCGCACCAGCCTCTTTTATACGCCGTATGCAGTTATTCTGCCGCAGGCTCCGTATCGGGCTCATCTTTCGTCGTAAAGCCGATGATCCGCCGCGGCTTGTCCGTATCGTCGGTCCGCTTGACGGCGACGAGAAGCAGGTTCAGCTGAGACAAGTGCTGAACCAATTCGACGTGAGAGCCGTCAGATAGTTCGCCGTAGAAGACGATCATGTTCGGGTCCCAAAAGCCTACGTCCTGAATGCTGAAGGTAATGTTGCCGGCCGATACGAGGCGGCCGCCGGCCTGCATATCGTCGGGCATGTCCGATTCAAAATTGTTGATGAGCGCGACGATGCGCCGGTACATATCCGAAGCCAGGTAGGGCGTTTCCGGATCTTCATCTTCTGCCGTATCCAGCGGCGCCGACGGCGGAATGATCAAGATATCCCGGCCGTCTGCCGCCGTATATTCCTTCTTTTCGTCTGCCATAGTAATGCCCCCTTTTTCCGTTTCTTATATACATAATTCCATGCGGAAGGGAGAAATCCTGCCGGCACGGCGAAAGAGTCCGGCAGCGGGCAGCACAGTTTTTCCGACCTGCCAAATTAGTAGTGAAAAATACTCGCAGGTGTAGTATAATTAGATTCAGATTTTATGTAGAAAGGATATCAGAACAGGATGCATATTGAAGACCAGATCGTCCATTATACATCAGACGAGTTAATTCGCGTTTCTATCGCCCAGACGCGCCGCATAACCGAAACGGCGCGGCAGCGGCATCATTTGTCGCCTGTGGCCTGCGCCGCCTTGGGCCGGGCCATGACGGGAGCGCTCCTCCTGGCCGGAGACTATAAAAATCATGAAGGCGTTTCCCTTAAATTTGCCGGCGACGGCCCATTAGGAGCCGTTCACGTCGACGCCTTCGATTCCAATAAAGTACGGGGCTATATCGACAATCCCGCAGTGGATTTGCCCCTCAAAGCAAACGGAAAATTAGATGTAGGAGCCGCTGTAGGCCAGCACGGCCAGCTGACGGTAACGCGCTTTACGCCGGAGCAGATGACCTATACGAGCCAAGCCGACCTCGTATCCGGCGAAATTGCCGAAGATTTGGCTTATTACTTATACACGTCGGAGCAGATTCCCTCGACGATCAGCTTAGGCGTCCTCGTCGACCGGGACTATACGATTGCCGCGTCAGGCGGCTTTCTCGTCCAGGCGCTGCCGGGAGCGAAAGAAGAAGACTTAGCGCGGGTCGAGGCCAACATTACGCAGATCGGGCCGATTACGACGTATTTGAAGAATCATCCCGATGGAGAAGGGCTGATCGACATTATTTTAAGCGGCATGCATTTTAAAGAATTATTCCGCAAGCCTGCCTGGTGGCAGTGCACGTGCTCGCGCCAGCGCATTGAAAACGTCCTCCTGTCCCTGAGAGCCCAGGATAAGGAGGAACTGCTGCAGGACCCGCAGGTAGAGATGACCTGCCATTACTGCGGTGAAAAATACGTCATCAGCCACGACGAATTAGTTACTTTATTCGAAAACGCACATAAGGAGTGATAGTATGGGCTTAATTGCCATCATCGGCGGTACGGGCGTCTGCGATATCAAGATGCTGAAAAACGCCAAAGAGCATCACATGGACACCTTTTACGGCACGATCCATTATGTCCGCGGCACATATGAGGGAAAAGAACTGATTTTCCTTCCCCGTCATGGTAAAACCCATTCCATACCGCCTCATCTGATCAACTACCGGGGCAACATGCTGGGCTTAAAGCGGTTAGGCGTTACAGCCGTTATTTCGACGACGGCCGTCGGGTCCCTGAACCGCGACTTTAAGCCGAACGAATTTGTCCTGCCCGACCAGTTCCTCGATTTTACGAAGTCGCGCCATACGTCTTTCTTTGACGGCGGGGAAAACGGCGTCGTCCACGTCGATATGACCGAGCCGTACTGCCCGACCCTGCGCCGTACCCTCATGGCAGCGGCTGACGAACTGGGAGGATACGCCCTGCACAACGGCGGCACCTACGTATGCACGGAAGGACCACGGTTTGAAACGCCGGCGGAAATCAAGATGTACGAAACGCTGGGCGGCGACCTCGTCGGCATGACCAACGTGCCGGAAGTCTGCCTGGCCCGGGAAGCTGAAATCTGCTACGCTACGGTTTCCATGGTTACGAACTTTGCCGCCGGCATTTCTCCGTCCGCCCTGACTCATTCGGAAGTCGTAGACTGCATGGCGGAAAACTCTCTCCGCCTGCGTACCCTGATCATGAAAGCCGTCGAACTGTACGGCGACGACGATTGCCTGTGCCGCCACGCCCTGCAGGAATACGGCGGCTTTACGGTGTAATATGGATACGCTGCGCTGGCAGAACGGCCAGCTGGTCCTGCTGGACCAAACGAAGCTTCCCCTGGAAGAATCCTATATTACGTGCACAAAATGGCAAGACGTATACGACGCCATTTCCATCCTCGCCGTACGGGGCGCGCCGGCTATCGGCGTAGCCGCGGCTTACGGCTCGGTCCTGGCGGCCCGCATGCTGGCCGATACGCACGACTATGAGTCGACTGCGGAGTTCCTTGCCGATTTCTCCGAATGCTGCCGCCGCCTCGACGAAGCCCGGCCTACGGCGGTCAACCTGCACTGGGCCCTGGAAACGATGAAAGCCGCGGCGTATGGAGCAGAGGAACAACCGGTCTCGTCTATTCTCCAGCTGCTGGAAGACAAAGCGAAATCCATGCAGGCCGAAGATGTGGCAATCAACACGGCCATGTCGGAATACGGCGCTGAAGAGTTAGCCGCGGCAGGTAAGCCTCTGACGATATTGACGCACTGCAATGCCGGGGCGCTGGCTACGGCCGGCGTCGGCACGGCTCTGGGCGTCATCCGCTCTCTTCACAAACGGGGGCTGATCCGCATGGTTTATGCCGATGAAACGCGGCCCCTCCTGCAGGGAGCGCGCCTCACCGTATCGGAGCTCATGGCCGACGACATTCCCGTGACGCTCATTACGGACAACATGGCCGCCTGGGTCATGAAGACGAAGGGCGTCGACGCCGTCATCGTCGGGGCCGACCGCATTACAGCCAACGGCGACACAGCCAACAAAATCGGCACCTACGGCGTGTCGATTTTGGCGAAGGAACACGGCGTTCCCTTTTACGTCGCCGCCCCGATTTCGACCTTCGACCTGTCCCTGGACAAGGGGGAACAAATTCCCATTGAGGAGCGAAATCATGACGAAGTGCGTTCCATTCAGGGAGTACCGACGGCGCTGCCGGAAGCCGCCGTCTTTAATCCGGCCTTCGACGTAACGCCTCACGAGAATATCGCGGCTATTTTTACGGAAAAAGGGGTTATCCGCAAGCCTGACACTGCGCAGGTTCATGCATTTTTCAATATATAGAAAGGAAGTCTTATCGTATGGAATCTATTATTCGCGACATCAAATTGGCTAAGAGCGGTCATGAAAAAATCAGCTGGGTTGACCACTACATGCCGGCGCTGAACGCTATCGGCGACGAATTAGCTAAAGAACAGACCTTTAAAGGCAAGACGGTCTGCGTCAGCGTCCATTTGGAAGCTAAAACGGCGTACTTGGCCGAAGTCCTGCACCGGGCCGGCGCCAACGTCATCGTCACGGGAAGCAATCCCTTGTCGACGCAGGACGACGTCGCCGCAGCTCTCGTAGAAGACGGCCTGACAGTCTATGCCTGGTATGGCGCGACAGAGGAAGAATATTTCAATTTCCTCAACAAATCTCTGGACCATCATCCGGATATCATCATCGACGACGGCGGCGACCAGGTTCATCTGCTCCATACGACGCGGACCGACGCCCTGGAAAACCTTCTCGGCGGCACGGAAGAAACGACGACAGGCGTCAACCGCCTCCATGGCCTCGATAAAGCGGGCCAGCTGAAATTCCCCATGATCGCGGCAAACGATTCGTACTGCAAATACCTCTTCGACAACCGCTACGGCACAGGCCAGTCCACGTGGGACGGCATCATGCGCACGACGAACCTCACCGTTGTCGGCAAGAAGGTCGTCATCGCCGGCTACGGCTGGTGCGGCCGCGGCTGCGCTATGCGGGCCAAGGGCCTGGGCGCTCACGTCATCGTCACGGAAGTAGACCCCATCAAGGCTATCGAAGCCGTATTCGACGGCTTTGAAGTGCTGCCGATGGCCGAAGCCGCCAAGGTAGGCGATATCTTCGTCACCCTGACAGGGGACAAGGACGTCATCCGCGGCGAACACATGAAGAACATGAAGGACGGCGTCATCTTGGCCAACGCCGGTCATTTCGACGTAGAAATCAACCGTCCCGAACTGGAAGCATTGGCTGTGCGCCATTTTGAAGCCCGTCATAATATCGAAGGCTACGAACTGCCCGACGGCCGCATTATCAACCTGCTGGCCGAAGGCCGATTGGTAAACCTCGCTGCCGGCGACGGCCATCCGGCGGAAATCATGGATTTGTCCTTCGCCGTACAGGCCCTGGCAGCCAAATATATTCTGGAACATCACGCCGAACTGGGCAATCACGTATACGTCCTGCCCCGCGATATCGACATGGAAATCGCTAAGATCAAGCTGCGCTCCATGGGCTACAGCATCGATACCCTGACGGAAGAACAGCGCAAGTACTTAAATCTGGACTGATAAGGCAGGGGAGGACAGCCGATGAAAACGTTGATCAAAGACGTGGCCTTGTACAAAGACCACGTCATCACAGAGCATCAGAATATTGAAGTGACAGACAGCGTCATTACGGGATTTCCGATGGCGCCCCAGGCAGGGAATTACGACGAAGTCCTCGAAGGCCGTTCTATGCTGGCCCTGCCCGGCTTCGTCAATACGCATACGCACATCGCCATGACGGTGTTCCGCAGCTACGCCGACGACATGCAGCTCATGGATTGGCTGGAAAAGAAGATCTGGCCGGCAGAAGACAAGCTGGACAGCGACGTCGTATACGCCCAAACGATGCTGGGTATCGCCGAAATGATCCGCTGCGGCACGACGAGCTTCGCCGACATGTATTTCTTCATGGACGACGTAGCCAGAGCCGTAGAAGCCTCAGGCATCCGGGCCGCCCTGAGCCGCGGCTTGACGGGCGTGACGCCCAACGCCCAGCAGGCGCTGCAGGAAAATAAGGAATTTTACAAGACATGGCATGGAAAGGCGGACGGACGCATTACAGTCATGTTCGGCCCCCATGCGCCCTATACGTGCCCGCCCGATTACATTCGCCAGGTCGTCGAAGCCGCCGGCGAATTGGGAGCGGAAGTACATACCCATCTGTGCGAAACGAAGGGCGAAGTAGACAACATCGTCAAGCAGTACGGCAAATCGCCTATCGCCCTGATGGACGAACTGGGACTGTTCGACTGCGGCTGTTTAGCGGCCCACTGCGTGTGGGTCGACGATGCCGACATGGATATTATGGCTAAAAAGGGCGTCCGCGTCGCTCACAATCCGGGCAGCAACTTAAAGCTGGCCAGCGGTATCGCTCCTGTCCAGGACATGCTGAAAAAAGGTATCGTCGTAGGCCTCGGCACGGACGGCGCATCGAGCAACAACAACCTGGACATTATGGAAGAAATGCATTTAGCCGCCTTCATCCATAAGGCCCATACGCTGGACCCCTTAGTCGTCCCGGCCGAATCGGCCGTCAACATGATGACCGAAGCCGGCGCGGCATGCCTCGGATATACGGATATCGGCAAGTTAGAAACAGGGTATAAAGCCGATATTACCCTCGTCGACAGAGAAGGGCTCCATTGGTATCCGAAAAACGATTCCATGTCCTTGCTGGCATACTCAGCCAACAGCTTTGACGTCGATACGGTCATGGTAAACGGCAAGGTATTGCTGAAAGGCAAGGAATTTACGACATTGGACATTGAAAAAATCAAAGCGGAAGCAGAGCGGACGAAAGAAAAGCTCTTTTCCGCCTTATAATCCCATCTCAAGACGGCCGTTCCCTGAAAGGGGGAGCGGCCGTTTTTGCATGCCTCCTGTGACAGAGGGGATAGGGCGCAGTAGTTTTTTACATATATTTCACATAATCGCCTGCATTTCTTTACACAAAAGGCCTAAAGTAAAAGCAGTTAGTATACCTTTGCTAGTTTATAGCTCAATAGGAGATGTTGCAATTATGTGTCCATTTCACGTCAAAAAGAGTAAGAAAGTTGCTGCTGCGTATGTGGCAGCAGTATTATGTATGGCTTCTTTCGGCGTATTTGCTGCGACCGAGCATTGGAACGATGCGTCCCTTACGCCGCAAGTGACGACGAGAACGACCGTTTCAGAAAATACGGATTGGCAGCAGTGGAAAGACAATTGGGATGCCATTAAGACCAATTACGAACAAGTATCCATTGCTCCCGGCGCCGACGCCTCTCAGCTGAATTTCGGCTGGTACTCCAAGGAAAAAGCCGACCGCGCGCAGGTTCGCATCGCCGACAATCAGGCAATGAAACACGCCGTAACCTTCGACGGCTCCTGCCAGGATGGTACGGTAATCAGCGGCGTACCCTATTACACCAACAAGGTTACGGTAAAAGATCTGAAGCCGGAAACGACATACTGGTACCAGGTAAGACTCAATGGCAAATGGCAGGAAGCCCACCAGATTAAGACGGGCAACCCCGATGATTTCACAATCATGTACGTCGGAGACCCGCAGATCGGCGCGTCGTCCGGCCAGATTCCATCAGAAGGAACGGCAAAACAGAACGGCGACATCGCGGCCCGGAACGACTCGTATAACTGGGCAAAAACCTTGAATTACGCCTTGGCTCAGCATCCGGAAATCAACTTCCTCGTATCGCCTGGCGACCAGATTAACGAACCAGCAGAAGACCAGAGCGCCGCTAAGATTCAGATGCAGGAATATCAATATGCCGGCTACTTGTCTCCTGCCGCGCTGCGCAGCCTGCCTGCCGCTACGAGCATCGGCAACCACGACTGCATGACGTCGGGCTATCAGAATCACTTCAACGTTCCGAATCCCTTTACGGAAGAAACGAATTCGACTAAAGCCGGCTACGGTTACTACTATACCTACGGCAGCGCGCTGTTCATCGTCATCAACGCCAATAACTACAACGCCGCCGACCATCAGGCCTTGATCGAAAAGGCCATCAAAGCCCATCCGGATACGAAATGGCGCATCGTCGTCATGCACCAGGATATTTACGGCAGCGGCAAAGACCATTCCGATTCGGACGGTATCCTGCTCCGCACGCAGCTCACGCCGATTTTCGACGCCAATAAGATCGATGTCGTCCTGCAGGGCCATGACCATACCTACGCCCGCACCTATCAGCTGAGCAGCGACGGCAAGGCTCATGCAACCTTTGACCAGTTCAAAGCAGACGGCCAGTGCGGCCAGAAGCATAACTTGCTGGATGCAGCCCTGAAAAATCAGGAATTTAAAAACAATTACGTATCCCAGAACATGTGCTATACCATTGCCGACATGAGCCAGGGCGTGCTCCGCAACCCGAAGGGCGTATTCTACATGTCGTCCAACTCGGCGACAGGCTCCAAATTCTACGAGCTCATTCCGCAGCAGCAGGATTACGTCGCCGCCCGCAGCCAGACATGGCGTCCGACCTATTCGGTTATCCGCATTACGAATAACAGCTTCACCATCAACACCTATGACGCTGAAACAGGGACACCTATCGACAGCTCGTACAGCATCATAAAGGACTAAGGACAGATGATACATTCTAAATGGTTTCGCTTGCTCCTCGTCATCGTCTGTATCGTCGCCGGAGGGTACTTCCTTCAATCGTACAATCAGGTCGACAAACCGCAGATGGTCAACACAGACGGCCGTACCTTTGAAAAGGCTCAGGTCATAGAAATCATTCAGGATAACGTACAGGAAAACGGAAGCCGCGTCGGCGACCAAATCGTGTCGCTACGCATTGAAAGCGGCGTCCATGCCGGGAAAACCGTTCAGGCAAATTGCCCGAACGGTCTTCTCTTTGGCACGGTCTGCAAACCGGGGATGGAAGTCGTCGTCATATCCAGTACGATCGGCCAGCTCGATCTGCACACGGTATATAACGTCGACCGTTCCCTGCCGATTTACCTGTACATTGCAGCCTTCCTGATTTTACTGAGCGTCGTCGGCGGCAAAAAGGGCGTCAAATCAGCCGTCGCCTTAGTATTTACCTTTATCTGCTTTGTGTTTCTCTTTTTCCCCATGATCCTGCGGGGTACAGGCCCTGTCGCCGCATCGATCCTCACGTCGGGCATCGTCCTGGCGGCGACGATGTATCTCATCAACGGCTGGTCGAAAAAGAGCGTTACGGCCTTTTTAGCGACGCTGGGAGGCATTCTGACTGCCGGCATTTCAGCTATCATCTTTGGCCAGGCTGTCAATCTGTCCGGCTACAACGTATCGAACATTGAAAGCCTCATGTTTGTCGCTCAGAATACGATGATCGACATCGGCCAGATTCTCTTTGCCGGCATCTTATTTGCCAGCTTAGGAGCCGTCATGGATATTGCCATGGACGTGACGTCGGCCTGCGCGGAAATCGAAAAGCATAATCCGCAAATCAGCCGCAAGGCCCTGTTTCAGGCGGGAATGAACGTAGGCCGCGACGTCATGGGGACCATGTCGACGACGCTTATCCTGGCGTTTTTCGGCGGTTCCTTGGGAACATGGGTATTAGATTACGTGTACGATTTGCCGTATTTGCAGCTCATCAATTCCAATTCGATCGGCATCGAAATTATGAAGGGCTTCTCAGCCAGCTTCGGCGTTATATTCACCGTTCCTATTGCAGCGGCCCTGAGTGCCTTTACCTGGCGTAAGGAAAACGGCAAAAAAAAGCTGTAAAGCTGTAACAATCAACATCATATGTACTAAAAGCCTCATTTCAATAGGATTACAAGCCTGTGAAATGAGGCCTTTCTTCATATATACTGCAAATAATTTGCAAGTATCTTTCTACAAATATCATTCTAAAAGAAAGATATCTCCTTATGAAAAACAGGGCATGAACCTATGGCAGAGCTTTTTAAAATACGGACAAAACCGACTGGTCAGGAAGATAGTAGTCAACGCCGAAAAAATAAATGTCTTTCCGGCTCAAAGGTAAGCTGGGCCTCGTAAAATCCGTTGACTTTTACTTAGGGATGCAGTATATATAAAGAGGGGAGAAATCGCTTGTTTTAGCGGTTTATTTAATCTAATCTATATTAATTTATGTTTATTTAGGTTTATTTAGGCTAAAAAATAGAAAAGGAGAAATGAAATATGCAATTTGAAGAGGTTCCAAAAAGAAAAAGGATCATTGACTTTTTCCCCGAAGAAAAGGAAGTGCCTCAAAAAAAGAAGAGAGGCGCCGCTAAAAAAGACGATGAGAAAAAGAAACGCCATCGAATTTCTACCTATTTGACAGATAAGCAATATAAGCAATTTATGGCGTACTGCGAAGACCAAGATCTATCTCCGGCCGAAGCCGTCAGGATGGCCATTCGCGAAACGATTGGCAAGGTCAATAAATAGATTGTTATTCTCAATTTATAAAATTCACACCAGCAGCCAGCTGTAAAACCAATTCTGATATAGTTTGTCGGGCTTATAGATATATTGCCGTTTCACGAAACAACTGAAATAAGTTTTAGTAAAATTTACAGATATGCATGTAAATCCGTATGGAATTACATGTTTATATAGGATAATTGCCGCGCATACGCTGTATGCCAGGAC
The DNA here is from genome assembly GCF_002163455.1 of Megasphaera sp. An286. Lineage (NCBI taxonomy): Bacteria > Bacillati > Bacillota > Negativicutes > Veillonellales > Veillonellaceae > Megasphaera > Megasphaera sp. An286. Next base: position 120,190 of record NZ_NFIY01000004.1, read on the forward strand.
TGAGGACTAATCACGGCAGCCAAAATATATGGTATGGATGTATTAGAAAAAAATTTAGGAAGGGTAATCATCCCGGGATATTGCTTCATGTATTGCTGCATAAATTTATTGCTGCTACACATTATAGCAATCAGGACATCGACGGCCGTATCGGGGAATGCATTTAGTTCCGATAACGTTAAATTATCGGAACTAAATAAAAAGAGAAAAATCCGGCAAGTTATAGCTCTTTTAATTGCTTAGTATCTGTCTGCCAAGTCTGTACCTCTCTTCAAATGCAGTGCTTTTCGGCATTCTATTGTCGTTTAGTAAATTCGTTACTGATTGATATACAAACAAGCTGGATTACATGATATACATACAGATGTCGCTGCACATCAGATTCAAACTTTCAACTTGACATGATATTTCTATCATACCGGTGCTGATTTATACTTCTGTAAAATTCTCTTTGCAGTTTTCTGCAGACAATCTTCATATTTTTGCTTTTAAGCCCCGTTTTGCCCCTTCTATATAAGTTTTATAAGTTTATATATGACTTTGTCGTTTTTGCATGTAAAAACGCTTTTATAAAGGCAAAACTGTCAGGTGCTGCTGATAATTTCATAAGCAAAGACCGAAGCCTTCTCATGAGAGAAAGGCTTCGGTCTTTTGTAATCAGGTGATTTTTTTGTTGTTCAGCAATTAGAAAGTAAATACGAACTGTGCCCGTGTCTGTTCTTCCGGATCGGCATCAGGACCATCTTTCGTCTGGCTGCCAAAGGACTGCATAACGCTGAACATAGCATTTTTAGCGAATACGTAGTCGATGCCGGCACCCCAGGATTTGATATTATCCATCTGGCCAAAGCGCCAGCTGTTCGTGGAGCCGCCTAAGAACGCGCCGTCTTCAGCGTCGAGGTATTCAACCCAGAGATCCCAGGACTTCGGAGTAGCCATGCTGGTTTTGCCGTATGTAACGCGGCCAATCCATACGTTGGCATTGTCATCGCCATTAATATTTTCTTCGCCGTTGACGAAGTTTACGTTTTCATAGTTAGCGAGGACATTCCATTTGGAGCCGAAGTTTACGCTGGCATATGCGCCCCAAAGGTCATCGGCAAAGAAGTCGCCGCCTTCGACAGCCGAATTGCCGCCGCCGACGAAGTTATTGTAATAGACGCCTACAGCCGTATTGTTGCTGAAGAATCCTTCGACTTCGCCATATGCCGTTTTTACGCCTTCCATTTCAACTTCTTCGCCGTCCCATTTTTCCAAGCCGCCGGCGATATCGCCTTCTTTAAATTTACCATAGCCGCCTGTTACAGCAAATTTGCCGTTGTTAAACTGCAGCTGAGCGCGGTCGAATACATCGCCGTACTGGTAGCCATAAGAACGGGGGCCGCCGAGAATGTATGCAGAAGTACGGCCGGCGCTGACTTTCCAGTTGGAACCGAAGGCGTAGTCTACATTGATGATGTCGGCAAACACATCGTTGCTTCCGTCATGAGCCTGACCGTTAGCGCCAAAGTTCTGATTGTCTGTGCTGAGACCGACCGTAGCCGTTACGCGGTCGTTAACCTGGGCCGTGCCGCGGAGGCGAATACGGTAATCCCAGGAGTTGTCGTCTTCTTTAGATTTATTGTCGTTCTGATAACGGTAACGAAGACGAGCGTCGCCAGTAAACTTAATATTGCCGACTTTATTTTCCAAGTTCGATACGCGGACACCGAGATTGTTCAATTCATCAGCATATTCGTCAGCTAATTTGTTGATCAGGGCGCGCTGTTCTACCGTAGCGCGATCCATGTGAGCCATGGCTTTAGCTACCATTTCAGCAGCTTCGTAACGAGTAATGTTGCGGTTACCTTCGAAATATTTGCCGTCTACGCCCTGAACAATGCCCGAGTCGGCCAGTTCTACAACGGATTTGTAGGCCCAGCTGTCGGTCGGTACGTCTACAAACGGGTTGGCGGCAAAGGCGTACGTTGCGCTTACGGCCATCGTTGCTGCTAATGCTGCTAATACTTTTGCTTTCATCATTAACTACCTCTCTTCTTGAATAAAATAGAAAATATCTTGCTTTGTTACAGGCAGATAGTCTATTTTCTCAAAGAGCATTTGGCGAGTCTCCCTAGTTTCCTCTCTTTTGCTGCATTGAGAAATTCACATAGTCTATCTTAATTTCGTTGTGCCTGCGGCACTGGTTTCGATGCCGCACCTCAACTTGATGTTCATTGTACAGTATAATATATTCTAATGTCAATAAAGGCTTGCTTTGTAATTTATTAAACTTATATAGTTATAACAAATAATTATATTATGTGTTATTTGTTAATTATTTTCTAGTAAAAATAAAGATATTTCAAAATAATTATGATGTATTTTCGAGATATTTATAAAGTATTTAAGAATAGCGAGAAACCCAATTCTATTTCCTGCGTCGATATCTGACAATTCATCCTTGTACTTACTCAATTATTTAATAATATATAATTATATATTATTAGGTGATGGCATAAAACAAACGACCCTTTTCTGCTGATTCCAGCGAAAAAGGGTCGTTTATGCGTATGTTTTTTTTAGTCAGCCCTATTCAATAACCGCTATGTGTCATTACGTATCCATATCCCGATCATACAGGCGACTGTTCTCTAAAAATTCTTCGACTGTTGAAAAGCCCAATTCCTTCAGCAGCTCGATGACATAAGGATTCTCTGCCGGCGTTTTATACAGAGCTTCCTTTCCATAAGCCTGGACCTGCTTTTTGCCTTCTTCTTTAGAAATAATAGCTCGCGGGCCGCCGACACAGCCGCCCTTACAGCCCATTCCTTCGAAGAAATTGCCGCCGCGGTTTCCTGCCAGAATATCGTTGATCATGGCTTTACATTCCGGCACGCCATCGGCGCGACGGGTCTGAATGGTCACGCTGCGGTGCGGATTTAGTTGCCCTACCATTCGGGAAACGGCTTCCGATACGCCGCCGGCATAGGCGTATCCGATTCCCGCTTCAGATGCATGAGGAACCTTGTCCTCTGGCAGAGACGCCAGATCTATGTTGGAAACGGAAAATAAATCGGACAATTCCTGATAGGTCAGTACGTAATCAATAGCGCCAACTAAATCTGACTCTTTCTTTTCTGCCTTTTTAGCTAGGCAGGGGCCGATAAAGACGGTTTTCGCCGTCGGATGCAGCCTTTTAACCGTGCGGCCGCCGGCAATCATAGGCGACACTGAGCCGGGAACGTTAGGAAGCAGCTGATGATATAATTTTTTTATCATGGCAATCCACATAGGACAGCAGCAGCTCGTCAGCTGGAATTGGGTTTCGTCGCGGATATTTTTGTCAAATTCCAGCGCTTCTTTTAACGTCAGGATATCGGCAAACACGGCCACTTCCAGCATTCCCGTGAACCCAAGGCATTTTAAAGCGGTGCGCAGCTTGCCCATCGTTACATCCTTTCCGAATTGGCCCGATATGGCCGGCGCAACCAGCGCATAGACCGGTCCGTCATATTCGCGCAGTTCTTGAACGACAGGGATGATTTCTTTACTTGTTTTCAGCGCATCTAATTTGCAGGCGTCGACGCAAGCCTGACAGCCTACACATTTTTCATCGTCAATCACAACGCCCTCGTCTCCGAGCGCTACAGCGTCCCACTCGCAGGCGGTCTGACAATCCCTTGGGCTGTCTGGCGGACAGAGACAAGGCTTCACGCGCCAAATCAGCGGCTTGTCCTCAGGATGGATCAGGCAACCGATCAGTTTCGGGTCTGCATCGCCGCCGACTGCTAAGGGTTTGCCGTCGGCCCCTTGTTTCAGCAAGTGCCAGTATAGTTCTTCTAACGTCTGCATAGTCAACCTCCTTATAGCTCACAGTCAAGCATAATCTATTTTTATGTATATCATAGCAAATTTTATTGATATTGGCATCTGTTTTTTATATTTTCTTCGTATATATTCCGGCGTCGCCATGATAACTCTATTCGTATGAACATGATACAAAATGTTTGTTCGGCTAGAAAGAAATACATCGTCCAAACAAATGTTTACGGAAGAAGCCTTTCGGGCCGCCGTTCATATGTTTGACTTTTCTATTATTTCATGATAAGGTTATCATGAACCTGTATATTTCATGCAAAGGAGGACTGCGGCTTTGAAAAAAGAATTGAAGCATTTCTACATTGGCCGGGCCGACATCATCGCCAATAATGATAAGCTGACCGATAAAGCGCGGCAAAGCATTTATACGGCGCGGGCCGACAATACGATCGACGCCTACGAGTCGGACTGGAATGATTTCTGCGATTGGTGCGAATATCATCAGCTGTCGTCCTTCCCTGCCCAGCCAGAGACGATTGTCAACTACATCAACGATTTAGCCGACAATGCGAAGGCCAATACGGTCGCCCGGCGTATCAGCGCCCTGACGGAAAATTTCGACGCCGCCGGCATAAAGGATAATCCCTGCCGATTCCCTATCGTCCGAAACGCCCTGCGCGGTATCAAGCGCATGAAAGGTACGATACAGCGCGGCAAGCTGCCGATTTTATTTGACGATATCAAGGAAATGCTGACCTATCTCGAAGGAGATGAATTGCAGCAGGCCCGCGATAAGGCCATCTTGCTTATCGGATTTTACGGAGCTATGCGCCGTTCAGAAATCGCCAATCTGGAAGTAGACGACTTGCAGTTTACTCGCCTTGGGCTCCTGCTTACACTGCGCAAATCCAAGACCGACCAGTTTGACCGCGGCCAGATGATCGCCATTCCCCTGGTACAAGATGAAGAAATCTGCGCCGTACGGGCTTTAAAGCATTGGCTGAAGCTCAGCGGCATCTCGTCGGGTCCCGTATTCCGGGGCTTTACGCGCAGTCATACGATTCGCAAGACGAAGATCTCCGATAAAACCATCGCTCTCATCGTCAAGCATTATGTCGGACTCATGGGCATGGACCCGAAGGATTACGGAGCTCACAGCCTGCGGCACGGTTTTGCCACGTCGGCAGCCCAGCACCAGGTCGATGAACGGCAAATCATGAGACAAACCCGTCATAAATCGCAGGCTATCGTGCGGCGGTATATTGACGAAGCAGACCGGCTCATCGACAATCCCATTTTCAAGATAACGGAAACTAAGTGACCATACATACAAAAGAGCGGCGAATAAAGCCGCTCTTTTGTATGTATTCCTTGGCCTCAGTCGTCTCCAGACGGAACGGGGACGTTGAGAATTTGTCCGGGATAGATATCCTGCGTATCTGATAAATGGTTCGTTTCCATAATATCGCTGACGACGTAGCGAATATCCGTTTCGTCGTTCGTACTGCGAGAAGCGATTTCCCACACGGTATCGCCTTTCTCCACGCGAACCGGCGTATATTCTGTTTCTCCGCGATATACCCAGCCCAGCTGAGTGCTGGCGATGGCCAGCAGTCCGAGAAGCAATATATAGCCAAACAGGCGCTGTCTAATATTCTTTTTCTTTTTCATATGGCGTCACTCCTATGCATGCAAAAACAAATGTTTTTACAAACGTTCGTTCGTCGATGGTTATATTATATCGCCAAACAGTTGTTCTTGTCAAGATAATTATGGAACAATCGTTCTAAATCATTCTGTTGAAACGGGCTTGAACAAACGTTTGAATTACGGTATAATATAGACAAACTACTCTGGAGTGATGAAACCATGCTGATGAATGATAAAATGCTGACGACGCGTCAAAAACAAATTTTGGAATATATTCGGGAATGCGTGCATAAATTTGGCTATCCCCCGTCGGTACGGGAAATCTGCAAGGAAGTCGGATTGAGTTCTACGTCTACGGTCCACGGGTATTTAAACCGCTTGGAAGAACAGGGCTTTATTCGCCGCGACCCTTCCAAGAACCGGACGATCGAGCTTCTCGACGAAGGCTCCTGGCGTTCTAAAAAGATCATCCCCCTGCCGCTCGTAGGCCAGGTTCGGGCCGGCGCGCCGGTTTTGGCAGAAGAATGCGTAGAAGACGTATATCCCTTTTCCGCAGAATTTATCGGCAGCGACGAAGATTGCTTCTTATTGACGGTAAAGGGCGACAGCATGAAAAACGCCGGCATTTTTGAAGGCGATATTCTTGTCGTACGCCAGCAGCACACGGCAGAAAACGGCGAAATCGTCGTAGCCCTTTTGGACGATGAAGCTACGGTCAAGCGGTATTTCCGCGAAGCCGACGCCATTCGCCTGCAGCCGGAAAACGACGACTATGCGCCAATTTATACGCAGAACTGCACGATTTTGGGAAAAGTAACGGGCTTATTCCGTAAATACTAGGGAAGGCGTTTTTTTCCTGATTACATACTCACTTTTAATATCCTAAAAAATTACATCCCCGCTTTACAGCAGAAATCTTCTGTCGTAAAGCGGGGATGTATTTTGTCCTGATATTCTTATTTTTTGCTGCGGACCATCGACGGAAGTATTCCGACGATGCAGAGAATCGTAAAAATGATAAAGGCGAGTTGAATATTATCGGTCAGCATAGCTTCTCCGCCCTCCCCGGTCCGCGACATGACCAGCGTAACGATGGCCACGCTGAGGACCTGGCCGACGAGCCGTACCGTGCCGATCATAGAAGAGGCCATACCGACGTATTCTTTCGGAACCGATTCCATGATAGCGTTGTTGTTGGGCGCGGTGAACAGGGAAAAACCGATGCCGATGATAATCAGGCAGGCCAGCAGAACCCACACGGACTGCAAGGGCACGTCATAAGCCAAGAATGCCAGCCCGACGGCAATGCAGCCCATGCCGGCCGAAGACAACAAGGCGGCCGATACATGGTCGGACAGCGAACCCGTGACCGGCGACAGGACGGCCATCAGTATGGGCTGAAGTAGCAGTACCAATCCGGCGTCGCGGGACGTAAAGCCCAAAATACGCTGCAGATACATGGACAGCAGAAAGCTGATAGCAAAGGTCGCACTGTAGTTCAGCATCGCCGCAAAGGATGAACAGGAAAAGGTCCTGTTGCGGAGAAACAGCTGTATGGGTATGATGGGATTGGTCTGCCTTTTTTCCCAGCAGAGAAACAGGGCGAACAGCGCCATGCCGCCTAACAGGACGTATTTGGCATATCCTAAATTCAGGATTTCCGACAGGCCGAACATCATAAGAACCAAGGCGATGGAATAGGCAATCGCTCCTGCCGTATCGAATTTTCCCTTGGCGTCGGCAATCCACTCCTCTTTCATGAAGGCTATCGTCGAAAGGACGGCGACGGCGCAGAAAAAGGCGATAAAGTAGAAAATGCTCTTCCAGCCGCAGTAGTAATTCAGGAAGCCGCCGATGACTGGCCCCAGGGACAAGCCGCAGTATACGGCGCTGACCGTAAAGCCCATGGCTTTTCCACGACGCTCCGGCGGATAGACCAGCGTGATGATAGCGAAGCTCGTAGCGAAGATACAAGCGCTGCCTATGCCCTGCAGCACGCGCAGGGCGATGAGGCCGTAAATGGACGAAATAAGGGAAACGCCTAAGGATGATATCATGAAGATAGATGCGCCCCAGAGAAATACGCGCCGCTTGCCGAACTTATCGGCTAGCTTGCCGATCGGCATGATGCATATCGTCGAGGCGATGAGAAATACTTCGATAACCCATCCCAAGTGGGATTCTGTTACCTTATACGTCAGGCCGATATCCGGCAGGGCTAAATTCAAGGCGCTGCTCGTAAAGGGATTGATAAAAGAAACAATCATGACAATTGCTAAAATGCGGTTTTCATATGAAAGATGAGGAACCATATGCTATCATCGATCCTTTGCTGTCGTTTTTTTTTATTATAGCATAGGTTTGCCGCAACGCGTAAGTTTTTATCCCCTGCACAGAGACATATACGGTTCCTGCCGGCTGATTTTATCTAGCTGCTGCATCTGAAACGGCTTATATATCCCCTGTAATCCGGTTGTACTGCCGCTGATGGCTACCTGAACCATGTCCTGCAGGACGACAGCTCGCCGTACAACGCTATGACTCCACTGCCTCTCCTGCAGCTGCGCCGCCAGGTAATGCCGGGCTGCCTCGTATTCCTTGCGGATGATGAGCCAGCGAGCCTGCGATAAAAAGTGAAACTCGGCGGAAAAACCGACGAGCGGATGGTATTGCTCCCATGCGGCGTAAAACTGGTCTTCCCGGCGATGACGCTGATAAAAGGTCAGCAATGCCGTATACATGTGCTGAAAGCCGGGGACCCGTTGCTGAGCCCGGCGTCGGGCTGCGTCTATTTCACAGGCATAGCTGTAATAACGTTCTGCCAGGCGACGGGCGCTTTCTTTGTTATGGCAGAGGGAAAATTGGCCGGCGCAGTCGAACAGCTTACCTAAGAGGTAGTATATATCCCACGATTTCTCGTAGGCCTGCTTGGCCTGTATGACGGCGGCCATGTCTTCGATATGGCGCGGCAAGCCTTCTATTTCCAGCACCCGTTCCAAGCAGTCATAGATGCGGCGAAGCCGGGCCAGATGGCCGCCGCGGCTGCCGTATACGCTGCTCGGTACGGAAAATACGAGCATCAGCTCTTCCAGTACGAAGGAGTTAAGGGAAAACGATTCCAGGCCGCAGCGGGACAAGCCGTAGCAGGCGCGGCAGTACAGCCCTTTATCGGCTGGGCCCCATTTTTCCAGCAAGGATACCGTTTCGTCATACACCCTATAGGCTTGCTCCTTTTGCCGGCAGAGAGCGGCAAAATCGCCTTGTCCTTGTCCATCTTTGGCGTTTCTGTATAATATCTGCGCATAGCGGTACAGCTGCTCCGGCTGCCGCCCCTTTTCCAGCAAGAGTTCCAACGTATCCCTAGCCTTCTGAAAGCACTCTTGTTTGTCATAGGGCAAGGCGCCGAAAGGCCGGCTCGTAAATCGTACCATATAATCCCGATAGTATAACGAGGCCAATCCTTGGAGCGCGCATCTGTCATCCCGACGGGCCGGATCTGCCAATACGGCGCAGTAGGCCTGTTCTGCCAGCTGAAGCAGACGTTTCTCTCCGCTTTCTTTACGCAGCTGCTCCGCCAGCTGCAAGCACTCATTCCAGCGCTTCTGCCGGATGTGCTGCATCAGCTGTTGTTCCTGCCGTTCTATCTTGTTCATGCTTGTCGCCTCCTTGTCGATGAAAGGTTATTCTTATCTATAGTATGACGAATAATGATTAAACTTTGACAAGAAAGGCATTAAAGTTATATTAAATTGGATTGGCCTTATCATTTTGCATTTGTCAAGAGGCAACAGAAAAGAGACGATATGCGGTAGTATCCGTTTATCGTCTCTTAGTATGTACAGGTATTACATATTGTTAGCGCGGAGTTCGTTTAAAATAGCTTGCACGCGGGCGGCGCTGTCGGCGATGGCGGCGACTTCTTCATGGCCCGTACGGCGCACCTTAATTTCTACGGTCTGATCGGCGGCGCTCTTCTTGCCTACGGTGATGCGGACGGGATATCCAATAAGGTCGGCGTCGTTGAATTTTACGCCGGCCCGTTCGTTCCTGTCGTCAAAGAGGACGTCGACGCCCATGCCTTTCAGCTGCGTATACAGCCCTTCGGCAATCTTCATCTGTTCTTCGTCCTTGCTGCTGACGGGTACGACGACGACTTCGTACGGCGCGATGGCTACGGGCCACATGATGCCCTTGTCGTCGTGGAACTGTTCGATAGCCGCGGCAATCGTCCGGGTTACGCCGATGCCGTAGCAGCCCATGACATAGGGCTTGGCCTTGCCGTTCTGGTCGAGGAAAGTCGCATTCAGGGCTTCGGAGTATTTCGTGCCCAGTTCAAATACCTGGCCGACTTCAATGCCCCGGACGATGTCGATAGGCGCGCCGCAGTGCGGGCAGACGTCGTCTTTAGTCATGAGGCGGATCGTAGCAACCGTGACGTTTTGGAAATCCCGTTTGGGATTGACGTTCTTATAATGATAGCCGTGCTTATTAGCGCCGGTCACGCCGTTCGGTACATTCATTGCCGTCGGGTCTACGATGACATAAAAGCTTTCATTATCCGGCGTATCTGCGCCCATGGGGCTCATATAGCCGGGCTGGAGGCCGTGAGCCTTCAGTTCTTCGTCTGTCGCCGGTTCAATCGTATTGCCGCCGACAAGATTCTGTACGGCTACGTCGTTTACTTCATGGTCGCCGCGAACCATGCAGAGGACCGTTTTTCCGTCTACGTCGAAGGCTACGGCTTTAATCGTCTTTTCTACGGGAATTTGCAGGAAGTTGGCCAGATCTTCGATGGTCGAGCAGTTCGGCGTTTCGATGAGCTCTACGTCGGCTGCGTCTTCAGCTGCCATGTCCAGCGTATTGGGGACGGCCTTTTCAATATCGGCGGCATACTGGCACTTCGAGCAGGAGACGACTTCGGCTTCGCCGGCTGCGGCCAGGGCCATGAATTCATGGGTGTGGCTACCGCCAATCTGGCCGCTGTCTGCTTCTACAGGCTTGAAATTCAAGCCGCAGCGCGTAAATACACGGTCGTAAGCGTCATACATAATCTGATAGGTCTTATGGAGGCCTTCTTCGTCAACATCGAAAGAATAGGCATCCTTCATGACGAATTCGCGGCTGCGCATGAGGCCGAAGCGGGGACGGATTTCGTCGCGGTATTTGTTCTGCATCTGCCAGAGGATCAGGGGCATCTGCTTGTACGAACGCAGCTCGTTGCGGAGAAGCGTCGTAATCAGTTCTTCATGAGTCGGCCCGAGGCAGTAGCCGTTGTCGTGGCGGTCCTGCAGCTTAAACATTTCCGGCCCGTAAGCGCTCCACCGGCCCGATTCATGCCAGATTTCGGCAGGCTGCATGATGGGCATCATGATTTCCTGGGCGCCGGTAGCGTCCATTTCTTCGCGGACGATCTGTTCTACCTTCAGCGTCACGCGGCGGCCCAAGGGCAGGAAGCTGTACAAGCCGCTGCCGTTTTTCCGCAGCATGCCCGCTTTCAGCATATATTGATGGCTGGCAATCTCAGCGTCTGCCGGAATCTCCCGCAGCGTAGGACTATATAATTTTGATGCTAACATAGACTTAAGACTCCTTTGTAATAGATTTATGTATTTCTTCCAGCAAAGCCGGTACGAGCTGATTTTCAGGCACGCTCTTCAACACCTTGCCGTGGGAAAAGACGATGCCCATTCCCTTGCCGCCGGCGATGCCGAAATCGGCTTCCCGCGCTTCGCCGGGACCGTTGACGACGCAGCCCATGACGGCGACCTTAATCGGCGCTGTGATACCGGATAAGGCTTCCTGTACTTCCTGAGCCAGGCCGATTAAATCGACTTGCGTACGGCCGCAGGTCGGGCAAGAAATCAGCGTCGGTCCGAAGGTCCTGAGGCCCAGGGCTGTGAGAATCGTCTGCCCGGCCGCGATTTCTTCCGCCGGATCGCCCGTCAGTGACACGCGGATCGTATCGCCGATGCCGTTGTACAAGAGATGGCCGATGCCGATGGCCGACTTAATGCTGCCCTCACGGACCAGGCCGGCTTCCGTCACGCCTAAATGCAGGGCGTAAGGAACCTTTTCGGCCAAGGCCGTGTAGGCTTCGATCATCAGCGGTACGTCGGACGCCTTCAGGGAAATGACCATATTGCGGTAATCCAGCCGTTCCAGGATACGGATATGGCGCAAGGCCCCTTCCACCATGGCTTCGGCCGTAGGATGGCCGCCGTTCGCTTCCAGCAGGTCTTCCGGCAGCGAGCCGGCGTTGATGCCGATACGGATGGGAATCTGGCGCGAACGCACCTTTTCCACCACCTTTACGACGTTTTCATCGGCGCCGATATTGCCGGGATTGATGCGCAGGGCATGGACGCCGCTGTCTACGGCCTCCAAAGCCAGCCGATAGTCAAAGTGGATATCGGCGACGATCGGCACGGGAGACGCGGCGGTTACGGCCTTCAAGCCCTTAGCGGCAGCCATATCGGGAACGGCAAACCGCACGATTTCCGCGCCGTAAGAGGCCAGACGGCGCACGTCGGCGACGGCCCGCTCCTCATCGGCAGGAGTAATCGTCGACATCGTCTGTACCGAAATGGGAGCCTCGCCCCCTATCGTAAGATTCCCGACAGTTACGGGAAGTGAATGTCTTCGTTTCATAGTAATCCGGCCTTTCTAAAAACGGCTGATGTCCTGGAACATGGCGAATAAGAACAGCGCTCCCAGAATTACCATGCCTGTCGCCTGGATGTACTGCAGCGCCTTTTTAGGCATGCGCCGGCCAGAAATTCCTTCTAAAATCAGCAGGATAATATATCCGCCGTCTAACAGCGGAATGGGCAGCAGATTTAAAATGCCCAGGTTGATGCTCAGGAAGGCCGTAAAGACGAGAAGGTTTACAAAGCCTACGGACGCTACCTGCCCAGCCAGCTGGGCTACGCCGATGGGTCCGGCCAGGTCAGCCTTCGTTTCGCCGGTAATCATTTCATAGATGCCGACGAGCATGAGCTGGCAAAGCTGCCCCGTCCGCTGAACGGCCATGCCGGCCGATTCAAAAAATCCATGGGACTGCTTCGTTATGACCGGCATGATGCCGAGGGTAGCGCGCTGCGACTGGCTGTCTACCTGAGGGATCATGTCCAGGCTCAGCTCCTTGCCGTCCCGTTCGACGACGACGGTGACGACGGCTCGGCTGTGTTCGGCTACGGCCTGAGAAATATCGCTCCACTGCGTAATAGCCGTGCCGCCGATAGATACGATGCGGTCGCCCTCCTGCATGTCAGCCTGGCTGGCTGCGGAGTTTTCAATGACCGAGCCGACGACGGCCTGAGGCGATACGGTCATCGTGCCTACGGCAAAGGTAACGCCCCACAAGATGAGAATCGCCAGCAGAAAGTTCATGATGCCGCCGGCGGCAATGACCAGCAGCCGGGACGGAACGGGCTTATTCAAAAACGACCGTTCGTTCAGCGGCTCGTCTTCGGTCATGCCGGCGATGCGGTTAAATCCGCCCAAGGGCACGGCCCGCAGGGAATACAGCGTCGAACCATAGGTGCAGCTGTAAATCTTGGGGCCAAAGCCGATGGCAAATTCGTCGACCTGCATGCCCGTTAATTTTGCTGTAATGAAATGTCCAAATTCATGGACAAATACGATGAGACTGAATACAAATACAGTCGCTGCAATGGTAATACCCAATGTCCCAACACCTTTCTACAGTAAAGACGCCGCGCAGCGACGGGCCCAGGCGTCGGCGCTGCGAATCGCGTCTAAGGAAACGTCGCGGCATACCGTATGGCGTTCCATGACGGTGCGTACGACGTCAAATATGCGTGTAAAAGAAATTTCCCGCCGCAAAAAGGCGTATACGGCGACTTCGTTCGCCCCGTTCAGCACGCAGGGCATCGTGCCTCCCGCCTTCCCTGCTTCATAGGCCAGGGGCAGGGAGGGAAATTTTTCAGGATCCGGCGCGAAGAATTCCAGGCTGCCCAACGTTTTCCAGTCAATAGCCTTAGCTCCGCGCACGGGATAGCGCTGCGGATAGGTAAAGGCATATTGAATCGGCAGCCTCATATCGGGCATTCCCAGCTGAGCCAGGACGGAGCCGTCCGTAAATTGTATCATCGAGTGGATGATGCTCTGGGGCTGGACGACGACTTCGATGCGGTCGTAGGGCATATCGAACAGCCAGTGCGCTTCGATGACTTCCAGGCCCTTATTGAACATCGTCGCCGAGTCAATCGTAATCTTGCCGCCCATATTCCACGTCGGATGCTTGAGGCACTGCTCTACCGTAATGGACGGGAATTCTTCCAATGGCCGGTGAAAATGGGGGCCGCCTGAGGCCGTAATCAGCAGCTTGTCGACTTCACTGCCGCTGCGTCCTTCCAGACATTGGAAAATCGCTCCATGCTCGCTGTCGACAGGCAGGATGCGGACGCCGCGGCGCGCAGCCTCGGCCATGACCAGCTCGCCTGCCGCCACGAGGGTTTCCTTGTTGGCCAGGGCAATATCCAGCCCCTTCTCGATGGCATGGAGCGTCGGCTCAATGCCGGCAGCCCCGACTAAGGACGTCAGCACCATATCGGCTTCGCATTCGTCAATGAGCTTGAGCAGACCTTCAGGCCCGGAGAAAACCGTGCACCTTTCGCCTACTTCCTGCCGCAGCTTTTCGGCTGCCGGCTCGTCGGTCATGCAGGCAAAGGCTGCGCCGTGGGCCTGAATCTGGCGAGCTGCCAGCTCCCAGTTCGAATGAGCGGCAACGGCGGCGAGGGTAAACAGCTGCGGATGAGCTTCAATGACGTCGACGGCCTGGGTGCCGATCGACCCCGTACTGCCGAGGATGATAATTTTCTTCAATGCAGGGCCTCCTCTCAGGCGATGAGCATGAGATATACATATACGGCCGGAGCGGCGAACAGCAGGCTGTCAAAGCGATCCAGCACGCCGCCGTGCCCCGGAATCAGCGTCCCCGAATCCTTTACCTGGCAGACTCGTTTCAGTATCGATTCTACCAAGTCGCCGAGAGGAGCCGCCACGGCGACGATGATGCCGATAGCTAAGGCGTGGATGAGGGAAAACTGGAAAATAAGCGAAAAGACGAGGGCTGTGACAACGGTGCCGATAAAGCCTCCCAAGGCCCCTTCCTGCGTTTTGCCGGGGCTGATGGACGGGCACAATTTATTTTTCCCCTTAACTTTTCCTACGGCAAAGGCAAAGGTATCGCTGGCCCACGTGGAAAAAATCAGGAGAAACATGAAAAAGCGCGCCGGCTCCAGCATGACGGACGAAAAAGCGTCGGTCATATACGATGCAATCTGCCCGTTTCGCAGCGCCAGCATAGCTAAAAAGCCTCCGCTTACGTACAGCAGGCCGTACAGCGTATAGGCGCTGTCTACAGGCTTTATCTTCCCATGAAACAGGACGGTCTGCAGCAGCAGCCACAGCATGGCGGCTACGGCCAGCAGCATCATCACCTTTACGCTGCCGAACCAATAGGCGGCAAAAAAGCAGACGATCCATCCCGCTCCCATCCGTTCCGACAGATTCGCGCCCAGTTTGCGGACTAAATTACAATACTCATGCCATCCCAAAATAGCCAGCAGGATTATCATGAAAAAAAACAGCCAGTCCCCTTCATAGATAATCCCTATCGTCAGGGCGCCGCCTATGACGCCGGTTATAATTCGTTTTGCCAACATATGTTTCGTTTACCTACCTTATTTCAAACCGCCAAAGCGGCGTTCTCTGCCCTGAAAGGCGAGAATCGCCTCTATGAGCGTCTCTTTTGTAAAATCAGGCCAGCACAAATCGGTATACCAGAATTCGGCGTAAGCCATCTGCCACAACAGGAAATTGCTGACCCGTTTGTCCGCGCCGGGCCGGATGAGCAGGTCCACGTCGTTTTCCGGCGCCGTATACAAATACGAAGCCAGGGAGTCTTCCGTAATATCCTCCGGCTCCAGACGGCCGGCCTTGACGTCGGACGCCAGCTTCTGCATGGCCTGGGTCAGTTCCAGGCGGCCGCCGTAATTGACGGCGACGTTTAAAATCAATCCCGTGTTTCCGGCCATGTTCCGTTCCGCTTCGTCAAAGGCCTGGCGGAGCGACGGGGAAAGGCGGCTCAAATCGCCGATAAAGTGCAGGCGCACATTATGCTCGTTCAGTTCCAGAAGGTTTTTGCTCAGGTACTCCTTCATGAGCTTCATAATATAGGAAACTTCCTCGTCAGGCCGTTTCCAGTTTTCCGTCGAAAAGGCGTATACCGTCAGCACCTTGATTCCTAATTCCCCGGCGGCGGCGACAATTTTCTTCAGCGTGTCCGCGCCGGCCCTGTGGCCGTAGCTGCGCGGCATGCTCCGCCGTTTAGCCCAGCGGCCGTTGCCGTCCATGATGATGGCGACGTGGCGGGGAATGTTGTTCGTATCGAGCAGTTCTATTCCTGTATGCCGTTCTTCCTTCTTCTTTTTTCCTAAAAAGTTAATCATTCTTGCACTTCTCCACCTTGCAGCATGCGAGTTACGCTTTCGCTTTTCTTCAAATTCGCGTTTACCAGAAGATATACGACGCTGTCCCGCTCGCGGGCCCGGACGACGTAGGGATCTTCTTCATCGCGGGGAAAAAAGCGGCTTCGCGCCGTCGTGCGCTCTACTTCATACGGCACGTTTTTTTCCTGTAATACAGATATGGCATACCGTAACGGCATGCCAATAAAATTTCGTATATCCATTATACTTCCATGACTTCTTTTTCTTTTTTCGCTTTGATTTCGTCGATCAGCTTGATCTTCTTGTCCGTCAGCTTCTGGATATTTTCCTGGGCTTCCTTGCTGTCGTCTTCCGTGATTTCCTTCTTCTTTTCCATCTTCTTGATGGCGTCGTTCGCGTCACGGCGGATATTGCGGATGACGACCTTAGAGTCTTCGGCGTCCTTGCTGACCTTCTTGCTTAATTCTTTACGGCGTTCTTCCGTCAGCTGGGGGATTTCCAGGCGGATCATCGTGCCGTCGTTGTTCGGGTTTAAGCCCAGATCGGATTTCAAAATAGCCCGTTCGATGTCGCCGAGCATTTTCCGTTCCCAGGGAACAATCGTAATGAGGCGCGGTTCCGGGGCGGATACGTTTGCAACCTGCTTGACCGGCGTAGGCGTACCATAGTAATCAACGCTGATACGGTCCAGGAGCGTCGTACTGGCCCGGCCAGTGCGAATCGAAGCCAAATCGCGCTTCAATGCTTCTATGGTCTTATCCATCTTTTCTTCGTTCTGCGTTAATAAGGTCTTTACGTCCATACTATTCACTTCCTTAATCGTAATAATGGTATATATGTATATAATACAGCTTTTAGCCTTCTTTGTCGACTAATGTCCCCAAATCTTTTCCGCTGGCGGCGGCGATGATATTGCCTTCGACGTCGATGTTGAATACGACGATGGGAATGTTATTGTTCATGCACAGCGTCGTAGCCGTCGCGTCCATGACTTTGAGCTCTTTATTGATGACATCCATGTAGGACAAGCGGCGGAACATCTTCGCGTCGGGATTGAGCTTCGGGTCGCTGTCGTATACGCCGTCTACTCCGTTCTTTGCCATGAGGATTGCGTCGGCTTCGATTTCTGCAGCCCGCAGTGCCGCCGTCGTATCCGTAGAGAAATAGGGATTGCCCGTACCAGCGCCGAAGATGACGACGCGGCCCTTTTCCATGTGGCGGATCGCCCGGCGGCGGATGTACGGTTCTGCAACCTGCTGCATGTTGATAGCCGTCTGTACGCGCGTCGCAACGCCGTTCTTTTCCATAGCGTCCTGCAGCGCCAGGGCGTTCATGACCGTTGCCAGCATGCCCATGTAGTCAGCTGATACGCGGTCCATGCCTTTTGCGCTGCCCGACAGGCCGCGCCAGATATTACCGCCACCTACGACGATAGCTACCTGAATGCCCAGCTTATTTACTTCTACGACTTGCTTGGCAATCGTTTCGACCGTTTCCGGGTCGATGCCGTATCCCTGGGCTCCCGCCAACGCTTCGCCGCTCAATTTCAATACAATGCGATTATATTTTTTCGTTTCCATACCAAGGCCTCCTGCTCCCGGCGCTGCCGCGCCGTATAAAGTCACATTAGAAAATAAGAGAACACGAAAATGGTGTTCTCTTATATGCAATCTTATTTAGCTTGTGCCATAACTTCGGAAACGAAATCGTCGTTGCGCTTCTGGAGGCCTTCGCCCAATTCGTAGCGGGTGTAACGGCGGATGTCGATTTTTTCACCGATTTTAGCGATATTTTCAGTAATAACCTGCTGAATCGTCTTGTCGGAATCTTTGATGAATTCCTGGTCGAGCAAGCAGTTTTCTTTGTAGAATTTTTCGATACGGCCGACGATCATCTTTTCGACGATTTTTTCCGGTTTGCCTTCGTTCAGAGCCTGCTGGCGGAGAACTTCTTTTTCATGTTCGAGAACGTCTTCCGGAACGTCTTCTCTCTTGAGGTATGCCGGGTTAGCTGCGGCAATCTGCATTGCAATGTCTTTGCAGAGGTCTTTGAAGTTGTCCGTCTGGGCTACGAAGTCCGTTTCGCAGTTGATTTCTACGAGAACGCCGATGCGGCCGTTGCCGTGGATATAGGAGTAAACCAAGCCTTCAGCTGCGATGCGGTCTGCTTTTTTAGCAGCGGCTGCCAAGCCTTTTTCGCGAAGGAAGTCGATTGCTTTTTCCATATCTCCATCCGTAGCTGCGAGCGCTTTTTTGCAGTCCATCATGCCAGCGCCAGTTTTTGTTCTTAAATCTTTTACCATGCTTGCTGTAATAGCCATCTTAGATATTCCTCCTAAACATAATATACAGTTTGAATAAAGGTAAGGAATGAAGCACTCCTTACCTTTATATAATGAGCCATGTAGTTCTCAAAGGGCCGATGTCTTAGTTTTCTTCAGCGACAGCTTCCGTTTCAACGGCTGCTTCTTCAGCGGCGCCTTCTTCAACCTGTTCGCCCTGGTTGCCTTCCAAAACGGCGTCGGCGATTTTGCCGGTCAGCAGTTTTACGGCGCGGATAGCGTCGTCGTTTGCCGGAATCGGGTAGTCGATGAGGTCGGGATCGCAGTTCGTGTCAACCGTAGCGATGATGGGGATGTTCAATTTGCGGGCTTCCGATACGGCGATTTCTTCTTTTTTCGGGTCGATAACGAAGAGAGCGTCCGGAAGTTTCTTCATGTCTTTGATGCCGCCGAGGTATTTCTGGAGTTTTTCCATTTCGTGTTTCAAAATGGTAACTTCCTTCTTCGGCAATACGTCGAACGTGCCGTCTTCAGCCTGTTTTTCCAGCGTCTTCAAGCGTTTTACGCGTTTTTCAATCGTCTGGAAGTTGGTCAGCATGCCGCCGAGCCAGCGTTCGTTTACATAGAACTGATTGCAGCGTTCGGCTTCGTTTTTAATGGATTCCTGAGCCTGTTTTTTCGTGCCGACGAAAAGGATCTTGCCGCCTTCAGCAGCCAGGTCGCGTACGAAATTGTAAGCTTCGTCCATTTTCTTTACGGTTTTCTGCAAGTCGATGATGTAGATGCCGTTGCGTTCCGTGAAGATGAAACGAGCCATTTTAGGGTTCCAGCGGCGAGTCTGGTGACCGAAGTGAACGCCTGCTTCCAATAATTGTTTCATAGATACTACTGCCATAATTGTTACTCCTCCTGTTGTTCCTCCGCCCGGTCATCGCCTGCCGTCACTGCCGAGCAGCACAGCTGCAGGCTCACCAAGCGTGCGTATTTTTAAGCATAGTACTTAAACCTTTGCTATTATATCACATTGTCTTCGACTGCACAAGCCGTTTTTACGCAAAAAAAGCCGCTCCTGCATGTACTGCCCGGAGCGGCTCCGCCTCTATTCCAAAATATATACCGGCACGGTGCGCCGTCCGAAGACCATGCAGGAATTGTAATCTTCCATGCACAAGTCGATGCGGTTTCCTAAAATATCTCCGCCCGTATCTTCGGCAATGGCTACGCCGTATCCCGGGATATACACCCGCGTTCCCAGCGGAATGACGTTGGGGTCTACGGCGACGACGCCGTAACGGGCGACGGTACCCATCTTGGTAATGCCCGCGCCGTTGCCGTCCGACGGCAGGTACGCTGTCGCTTCCATCGTAAAGACTTCCTTATACTTGGACACGTCGCCCGTATTGAGCGTTACGGTCTCCTGCGTGCCTACGCGGCGGATCAGGGGCTGCATTTCCGTCACCAGCGTCGTAGAGACGACTTCCTTCCCGACGACCTGGCCGTCGAGGCTGATGATATGAACGGTGACCTTCTTGCGGCCGTTCATCCCTTCCTGGACGATTTCTTCCTGACCCTGGCTCAGATTTTCATCAGGGATGCTTTCAATGGCAAAGGGAACGACTTCGTCTTCCGTGATGGCCTTGCGGGAAATATTCCCAATGCGTATCGTCATATCAGGAACGACCGGCGCGGACGTATCGCCGTAGGGACGATAATTCTCCGCGTCGTATCCATATTGTTCGGCTACTTCCTGTACGGTCTTTTTGGCGGACATAACAGTTTGTTGTTTACCCTTATGTTCCAATATGACGGGAACGGCCCGGCGAACCGTAACGGCAGTTCCTTCTAATAATTCGGATGTGGACATTTCAATTTCATCATATGACCCGAGCGCAATATTATTTTCGCGCATCAGCGCGTCAGCATTGACGGCGTGCGTATAGACAGAACGAGTCGCGCCGTCGGTCTGGATTGTGACGGATTTTCCTTTGTCAATAAATCCAGCTAAGGAAACTATGATTAATAAAGCGACTAAGGTTGCATACATGCGAGTAATGGGCCCTTGATATCGTTTGTTCATCAAATCCCTCCTAACTGGAAATCATTCTATCAAAGGCCTGTTACCCTGTCAATTTTTATCAGTTAACAATAACAGCAAAAATGAGGTAAATATCATATCTTCAGCACGATTGTCAACATTAAAGGGCCTGCGAAAAGGCTGTTTATACTGCGTGATAAGGGCGATTTTGAGAGAGCTTTACATGGTTTCCCACATTAAAGTAAAATTTTTTCAAAAAAGTATATTTTTGTGGTGAAAAAATCCTGTTTTTCTTGCAAAATATATCCTGTCCCCCACTTTCCTCATATGCCGTCCCTTTTATATTGGTTTTCTGCTCCATGAAAGCGCAAAAAACGTCCCCTCCGCAGGGAGGGGACGTCGAAGGCACGGCGCTTAACGGCGCTTGCTTTTCTTATGCTTTTTGTGTTTTTCTTCTGCTTCATGCTGGAGCATCATCTGGGCGTGAATCGGCGCTGCATCGGTCGGCCGTTCGTCGGCAATGTAGCGATACGTGCCGTCGGAATTCATGGCGTAGGCTTTTACATTGTCGTTGAAATACAGCGACAGGATTCCCTTGATGCGTTCCTTATGGGGACCGTATTCGACGGGAATCATCAGTTCCACCCGTTCGTTCAGGTTGCGGGGCATCCAGTCGGCCGACGAAATGAATACGTCTTCTTCCCCGTTATTGTAGAAGTAGAATAAACGGCTGTGTTCGAGGAACCGGCCGACGACGCTGTGCACTTCGATGTTTTCGCTGATTCCCGGCAGTCCCGGCCGCAGGACGCAGATCCCGCGGACGATGAGATGGATTTTAACGCCGGCAGCCGACGCTTCGTACAATTTAGCGATGACCTCCTTGTCAAGGAGGGAATTCATCTTGGCGACGATGAAGGCTTTCTTGCCCTTTTTAGCCCAGGCCGTTTCCTGTTCTATCTTTTCATAAATCCGTTCGCGCAGATTCAGCGGCGCGACGGCCAGCTTGTTCCACTGCGGCGGGTCAGAATATCCCGACAGGAGATTGAAAAAGGCTGAGGCGTCGACGCCGATGAGCGTATTGGCCGTCAGGATGCCTACGTCCGTGTAAATGCGGGCCGTCTTGCCGTTGTAGTTGCCCGTCGCCAAATGGACGTAACGGCGGATGCCTTCTTCTTCTCGGCGGACTACCAGGGTGATTTTCGAATGGGTCTTTAATCCCATGATGCCGTAAATAACGTGGCAGCCGGCCTTTTCCAGCTTGCGGGCCATGAAGATGTTGTTTTCTTCGTCAAACCGGGCCTTAACTTCCATGAGGACCGTGACCTGTTTGCCGTTTTCTGCAGCTTCCGCCAATGCGGCGATGATGGGAGAGCGGCTGCTGACGCGGTACAGGGTCTG
Organism: Megasphaera sp. An286; assembly: GCF_002163455.1. NCBI lineage: Bacteria > Bacillati > Bacillota > Negativicutes > Veillonellales > Veillonellaceae > Megasphaera > Megasphaera sp. An286. The sequence continues at coordinate 141,830 of NZ_NFIY01000004.1, forward strand.
CTTGATAGCCAGCACATCCGGGTCTGTAGCAGCTAATTTGATAAAGTTCTCTACAGTATCAAAGGTTTCGTACGGATGATGTACCATAATATCCTGCTTAGCAATGGCCGTCCACATATCAGGTGCGCCAAGTTCTTCCAATTCATACGACGGCTGAGGCGACGCGGCAGGATAACGGAGATGATCATACCCCTCGATTCCCGTAAAGGAGAAAAATACCTTGCAGTCCAGGGGGCCGGGTATCATATACAAGTCCTTGTCTTCCAGCTGCAGCTCGCCGCGCAGGAATTCCCGGACCATACGGCTCGCCGACTGGGCCAGTTCCAAGCGGACGGCTGCGCCCTTGCGGCGTTTTTTCAGGGATTTTTCCACTTCTACGAGCAAATCTTCCGCTTCGTCGTCAATATCTAGGTCGGCGTCGCGGGTTATGCGGAACGGCACGGCTTCGAGGATATCGCAGCCCAGGAAGAAACGGTTGGCATAGGCGCCGAGGATGTCCTCCAGAAAGAGGAACTGCTTCGCGTCGCCGGCAGCTACGGGCACCTTGATGATGCGGGGAATGATCGGCGACGGCACGGGCAAAATGGCCGTCTTTACCGACGTATCGCCCTGTTTCTTGCGCAGCAGGACGGCCAGATTCAGATTCAGGCTGGCGAGGAAGGGAAAGGGATGGCTCGAGTCGACGGCCATAGGCGTGACGACGGGGTAAATTTCCCGCTCGAAATAGCTGTCCAGCCAGATGCGCTGCTCTTCATTCAGCTCGTCGACGCTGACAAAATGAAGGCCTTCCTGCTGCAGCTTGTCCTGAATGACCGAATAATATTCGTACTGCTGGTCCACCAGCGTGTGTACCATAGACTGGATGGCTTCAAACTGCTCTTGCGGCGTCATGCCGGCAATGTCGATATGCTTAACGCCGCTTTCGATGAGGTGTTTGACGCCGGCCACGCGGATCATAAAGAATTCGTCCAGATTTGACGCGGCAATAGCTACGAAATTCAGCTGTTCCAGCAAGGGATTGGACGGCACGATGGCTTCCCGCAGAACCCGTTCGTTAAACTTGATCCACGTACATTCCCGGTTTAAATAATTTTCTGGTTCTGTATACTTCAAAATAGTCACTTATCCTTTCAGTAATTTAGGCGAAATGCCGAAGACTTCGGCGAAATTGACGGCCGTCTTCATGAACGTCCACCGTTCCAGGGAAATATCCAAATCGGAATGGTAGCGGACGATGAGTTCGTTGCCGACCAATTCGGCCTGTATGCGCTTTATCTTTCCTAAATGGCTCTTGTCGAGGGAGTCGGCCAGGCTGAAAATCGCCGCGAGCTTGGCCGCCGTAATCTTCTGCTCCGGCGACAGGACGTCGTACATGTCCGACGAATCCTGTATCACGCCGCCGTCGGCGTAATAGGCAATGTTGGCCAGCACTTCCTTTTCTTCGTCTGTAATGCCGAATAAGTCCGTTTCCATAATAAGGTGATACGTGCAGAGATTGTGCTTGCGGATATTGACGTATTTGCCCGTTTCATGAAGGATCGACGCCAGCTGTAGCAAGTAGCCGCACGAGAATTTCAAGCCGATTTCCTTATACACGGCGTTGAACAAAATACCGCAGAACTCGCCTACGCAGGCGGCATGTTCCGGCGCGTACCAATACTTGCCGGCAATGCGGCGCGTCAAGTTGAGCAGCAGCCCCCGCTGATGGGCTACGTAGGAATTATCGGTCTGCTCGGCTACGTAATGCATGGAATAGCCCTCCGTAAAGGTCGTGCTCATCATGACCAGCAGGTCGACGTCGATGATGCGCAGGAGCTCGTAATACAGGAGCAGCGTCGGCATGATGACGTTGGCCAGATTTTCCGAAAGCTTGCAGCGCTGCATGAGCTTAAAGGGCGTAATGCCGTGGAAGGAATTGACGAACTGGCGCAGCTCGTCGGCCTTGATGAGGCGGACGCCGTTCGTTTCTTCCTTATGCATGAGCTTGCCGATGAGCGTTGCCGCCCGGCCCGACAGGACGATGTATTTAATATCGTGATGGCGCACGCTGGCCCACAGGGGGGACAAGGCGCCGTAGATGTATTCGCGGGCTGCCGTCGGAAAGGTCAGCTCTTCCCGCTGCTTAGGCGTGAAGTTTTCCAAAATGCGCAGCGAGCCGATGTGGACGTTTTGCTGAAACAGGAGCTCGTCCGATTTCCAGCAGGTCAGCCCTACGCCGCCGGACGTAATATCCAGCAGGAGGACGGCCTTGTCGGCAAAGTTGAATTTCCCCTTCAGCACGTGATAATACAAGCCGAAGAATTTATAGTAAATTTCCTTGGCCATGCGCACGACAGTGACGCGGAAGCCCGTGCGGAAATAGATTTGATCGATGACGTTGAGCAGGTTGTCGGCTTCGCGGATAGCTGTCGTCGATAAGACGCGCACGTCTGTGACGTCGTAGTCCCGCAGGAGCTGCTTGAATTTATTTAAAATCGTGCAGATTTCGTTGAGAGACTGGAAGCTGACGTGATGGCGCGTAAAGACTTCCCCGCCGTACTGGACTTCCCGCGATACATTTTCAATGACCTCCATATCGTCCAGGGACGAATACGCGATGATTTTCAAGGTCATATTGACCGTGCCGATATGTATGATGCCAAATTGCCGCTTGGCCTGATATTCCATAGTAGTTCCTCGCCTTCCTTGCTGATGACGCGAAGACTCTCTCCCCGCCGTCTCTTCATATATTATACATGAAATACCGGCGATGGTGGCGATCTTTTTGTATAATTTGTGTAAAAAATGAAAAAAGCTTGTATAATAGGCGGCTCTGCAAAAAATACGGAAGAATCCTCCCCATTTTCTTTAGTCATACGAATTATTTCCATTTCGTTTTAACGGCAAATTTTGCAAAATCGTTTCATCGTCTCGGCAAGATGTAGTATAATAACAGAAGATTATGGATTACAAAGAAAAGAGGTATACAATGGAAAAATTAGCCATCATCGACATGGGCTCCAACTCCATCCGGTTTGTCGTCCTCCAGATAAACGACAACAAATCGTATTCCTTCCTGTATCAGGAAAAAGAATCCATACGCCTCGGGCAAGGCCTTACCCAGACGGGCGAACTGAGCGACGCCGGCATGGAACGGGCCATGAAATGCTTAAAGGTATATAAGCACATTATGGAGGTTATGGAAATCCAAAACTGCATCGCCGTCGCCACCGCCGCCGTGCGCAACGCCTCGAACGGCGACGAGTTTCTGAAGCGGATTTACGCGGAAACGGGCGTAGCCATGACCGTCATTACAGGTGAACGGGAAGCCTATCTCGGCTATTTGGGCGTCATCAACACCATCGCCATGAAGGACTTTCTCCTGTTCGACCTGGGCGGCGCCAGCGTCGAGCTGACTCTGGTACAAGAAGGCGAACCAGTTCATTCCGTTTCCATCCCCATCGGCGCCGTAACGGTTACGGAAAAATTCAATCTCCAGGGCAACGTAGATGCAATCGCCCTGCAGGACTGCCTGAAATTCGTACGGAAAAAGCTCCTCGCTGCCGACTGGATTAAAAATCTGCGTCTCCCCCTCGTCGGCATCGGCGGCACGGCCCGTACTTTTGCCAAGATGGATCAGCGGACAACAAATTACGAGCTGACGAAGGTGCATAATTATATCTTACCGGCAGACCACTTCGACGCCCTGTATACGGAAATTACGACGCGGACCAGCGCCAACCGCAAGAAGATCCCCGGCCTGTCGAGCGAACGGGCCGACCTCATCGTCGCCGGCGCCGCCGTCATTAAGACCCTGTTCGATACGGCAGGCAGCCCGGAACTGGTCGTCAGTGGCTGCGGCCTGCGTGAAGGGCTGTTCTTTGAATACTATACCTCTTACTTCCACCTGCCTGCGCCTCGCTTCGACGATATCCTGAAATTCAGCATCCGCAACTTCGTCGGCACCCTAGGCGGCATCGTCAACGAATCCCACTGCCAGCAGGTCACCCATACGGCAGGCCTTCTCTTCGACCAGCTGAAAGACCTGCACGGCTACGGCGAGCGGGAACGGCTGTACCTCACGACGGCGGCCCAGCTTCACGACGTAGGCAAAATCATCAATTTCTACGATCACGCCCGCCATTCGGCCTTCATGATCGGCCACGCGCCCCTGTACGGCCTGACGCAGCGCGAGCAGCTCATCGTCAGCTTCATCGCCGGCTTCCACCACGGCATCAGCCGCAAGACCCTGCGGGCCTACCGCTACGCCAACATGGTCACGGCAGAAGACTGGGCGATGGTCCGCAAGCTCTCCACCTTCCTGGCCTTGGCCGAAGCATCGGACATTACGTACGAGCAAGTCGTCCAGGATATTCACGTCACCACTGCGGAAAACGTCGCCGTCGCCGTCATTACGACGGCTCCCGGCGTAGCCTACAACGCGGCGGACTACGAAATGAACCAGCTGACCAAGCAATTCAAAAAGGAATTCGGCATCTCCCTGCTCCTCGTCTGGAAGTGAGCCTGTAAGGAGGCCATGTAATAGTATAAAGAAAGACACTTTCCAACGACATGTCAGAAAGTGTCTTTTTTTATGTCTGTATATCAGATAGTTTCAGGTTAGCGGATCGATACGTCTTCTCCGGCGAGGATTTTCTTCATCGTCCGGGCCGGGCACATTTTGCCGCACATCGTGCAGGTGCCTTCGCATTCGGGCTTGCTCGATTCATAGTAGCGGCGAGCCTTTTCCGGGTCGATGGACAAGGAAATCATCGTTTCAAAATCTACTTCCACGCGGGCCTTGCTCATAGCGTCGTCCCATTCCTGCGCGCCGGGGATGCCCTTGGCCAGGTCGGCGGCGTGCGCAGCGATGCGGGCGGCGATGATGCCTTCCTTAACGTCGTTTACGTCGGGCAGGCGAAGGTGTTCGGCCGGCGTAACATAGCACAGGAAGTCGGCTCCGGATGCGCCGGCAATGGCCCCGCCGATAGCGCTTGTAATGTGGTCGTAGCCCGGAGCGATATCCGTGACGATGGGGCCCAATACGTAGAAGGGCGCGCCGTGGCACAGGCGTTTTTCAATCTTCATGTTGGCGGCGATTTCCGTCAGGACCATGTGGCCCGGGCCTTCGATCATGACCTGGACGTTGTGTTCCCAAGCCCGTTTCGTCAATTCGCCGAGGGTAATGAGTTCTTCGATCTGGGCTGCGTCCGTCGCGTCGTGGGTGCAGCCGGGACGGCAGGCGTCGCCCAAGCTCAGGGTAACGTCGTATTTTTCGCAGATGTCGAGGAGGCGATCATAATATTCATAGAAGGGATTTTCCTGATTGTTCATTTCCATCCAGGCAAACAGCAGCGAGCCGCCGCGGGATACGATATTGGTCAGGCGGGGGTTCTTCTTGATACGTTCAGCCGTCTTGCGGTTCATGCCGCAGTGGATGGTCATGAAGTCTACGCCGTCTTCTGCGTGCTGTTCGACGACGGAGAAGAATTCATCTACAGTAATATCCTTCAAGTCTTTTTCCAGCATGCCGACGGCGTCATACATGGGAACGGTACCGATCATAGCCGTAGACATATCGACGAGCTTGCGGCGGAATTCGCGGGTCTTGCCGAAGTTGCTCAAGTCCATGATGGCTTCAGCCTTCATGTTGATGGCGTTCTGCACCTTCTGCAGTTCCAATTCATGGTCGTTATGTTCCGGCGATACGCCGAGGTTGACGTTGATTTTCGTGCGGCAGTCCTGGCCGACGGCTTCCGGCGAAAGGCTGGTGTGAAGCTTATTGGCCGGGATAGCGACCTTGCCTTCAGCTACGAGCTTCATGAGCTTTTCCATCGGCATTTTTTCTTTTTCCGCAACGATTTTCATCTGCGGCGTAACGATGCCTTTGCGGGCTGCGTCCATCTGAGTTGTGTAAGTCATAAAACGTACCTCCTGCTAATGAGTTTAACCTAAATATAGAAAGAAATGATAGAAACAGGTAAATAAAAAAGCTCACCTCCGCAGGTGAGCTTTATAATCCCGTAAAGCTTCCCTACGTCGGCATTATCCGAATCAGGTACATGAGGGACAAGCGCGAATCCAAACGCTTTCTCAGCCTTGCGGCGCCCCTAGCTTTTTTAGTTATCTTGTCTTATTATAATATACTTGCGCAGGGAATGCAAATATAAATTGCCATACGACAGTGTCAAGTTGTTGTGGGTATATATTTGACAGAAACATCTTGGCATGTAAATCCGGCCTTTTAGTATCTAATGTATATGGTGATATCCACTGTTTTGGATATCTTTCATCCATCTTCCGTGTAATGCGCCTTCGCTCCCCGGCATACGGCAGCTGTGCTCTGCATCATACACGCAGTACGGCAGCCGCCGGCGTCGGCATTGCCTCGTCAATTCCTGTTCATTCAGGTCTAGTACTGTATCGGAGTGTTTCTTCGTCAGGCAATCTAAGGCATAGCGCCACACGTCGCCACCGTTTTCTGCCAGCGTCCGCAATCGGGCAATCCGTTCCGCCCCGTCTTTGCTCCAGCCCATTCCACGTGAGCTCAGCCGGGCCGACAGGATATGGCTGACATGCCCTTCCGTACTGCTGGCGAATGTCTCCCGGTTCTGCAGCCAGTCCCGAATCCCTTCCCAATGGTTCAGGATATATTGCTGACCTCTTCGAATCGCCTTTCTCCGATACGGACGGTGCCGTATCTTCTGTTCAGCTTCCCAGCAGAATTGCTCCCGGTCATTGGCCAGCAAGGCGTCATACAGAGGTTGGATCGTTTCCGTCCCCGCTATCTGCCGCAAGTATTTGACAACATGAAATCCGTCCGTGACGCAGCGGCTCTTTTCCAAGTACGCCGTCGCGCTCTGTATCCACGCCGCCCCGTCTCCCAGAATCGTAATCTCTGGACTGTCGTATACGGTTTGGATATATTCCTTGATTTCCTTCCAAGGCATCCCATATCCC